>JAAZXX010000112.1:0-2828 GCA_014239995.1 Verrucomicrobiia bacterium | reverse complement strand
CCTGATGCAAGTGCAGGCAGGGCGTATTGGTGAAATAACCGAAATCACGGCTTGGGACCAGGCATTGCGCTTCTTCAGTTTCAAAGATCCTGCACTGCGATATGCGCTGGCAGGTGCAATTCTCCTGGGCCTTAACTGTGGGCTCCTAGGGAGTTTTTTGGTTGTACGTAAACTTTCCCTTGTTGGAGACACGATTTCCCATGCGGTATTACCGGGTGTTGCCGCGGGGTTTCTCTGGAACATGGAAAAGGATCCATTGGCCATATTCGTGGGAGCCACAATGGCGGGTTTGTTGGGCAGTTTCATGGTCAGTCGCCTTACCGCCACTACCAAATTAAAGGAAGATACGGCATTGGGTATGGTTCTTGCCGGGTTTTTTGGCCTGGGTATCTGTTTGGTGACCATGATCCAACGGCTTCCAACCGGCAACAAAAGCGGCATCGATAAGTTCCTCTTCGGTCAGGCAGCCTCGCTTGGAGGTTCGGATATTTACCTGATGGCATCGGTTGCCTTCCTGACTTTCGGATTGGTTTGGATATTTTACAAGGAGCTCCTCACGGTGAGTTTTGATGCGGGATTTGCCCACTGCGTCAAGATTCCCGTCTCCTGGTTTCATCACGGTTTTATGTTGCTTCTTGCCTTTTCGGTGGTGATTGCTCTCCAGGCAGTAGGGGTTGTTCTGGTTTCAGCCATGCTCATTACTCCTGCTGCAACTGCCTACCTAATGACGGATCGGCTGCATCGCATGGTCTTTTTTGCCTGCCTGGCAGGCATGTTGGCCGGGGCGATGGGGGCTTTCTTTTCGTTTCTTGGGCATCAACTTCCCACAGGCCCATTCATGGTGTTGTCGGCGGCTGCGCTGTTTGTTTTTGCTTTCTTTCTGGCACCCAGACATGGGATTATCCTTCGTTGGTGGGCGCGTCGATCCAGATCCGGAAGGGTTCGACGTGAAAATACACTCAAGGCTGTTTTTCATGCTCTGGAGCAGGACGGATTTCGACGTGAAGGCGTCACTTTCATGACCTTGTCCAAATTGCGTCGTCAAACACTTGAGGAAACTGAGACGGCGTCCCAAGAGCTTCGGCAAGCGGGGTTTGCCACCTTGCCGCCAGGTGAAAAGGCCGTTTACCTGACTCCAGAGGGAATGCGTCGAGCCCAGACCATCGTGAGAAATCACCGCCTGTGGGAATTATATCTCACCGATGCCGCCAACTATCCTCCTGATCATGTGCATGATGATGCAGAGGAAATTGAACATGTTCTGGGGGAGGACCTTGTTCGTCAACTTGAGAGGCAACTGAACTTTGCCGATCATGATCCTCATGGCAAACCTATCCCGACTCCGGAACAAATGGTTTCGTTGCATGGTCAGGATAAGTCGGCTTCAACTGGAAGCCTTGGCTATGCAAAACCATCATGAGAGCACTCATTCCAACATGGGACTGGCACACTATCTTTGTGGCACCCTGGACCACTGATTTCGCGATATACGGCTGGATTTTTCTGATGGGATTCCTGGTATGCGCAGCATGTGGATTGGCTGGAAATTACCTCATTTTAAGACGTATGGCATTGGTAGGAGACGCCATCAGCCACAGCGTGTTGCCAGGGCTAGCAATTGCGTTTCTTGCAGCCAACGCCTGGAGGACAGGAATGGCGGCTGAGGTAAATGGTATGGTTGATACCGGGGGGCAAGAGCCTGGAATGATCCATGGATTCGCCATGTTTACAGGGGCTATGGTTGCGGGCGTGGTGACTACCCTGATGATAGAAATCATTCATAAACACACCCGCATCAAGCAAGACGCCGCCATCGGAATCACCTTTTCAACACTTTTTGCCCTTGGGGTCGTTTTAATCAGCGTCTATGCGGACAAAGTCGATCTCGATGCTGATTGCGTCCTGCATGGTGAGATTGCCTTTGTGTCCATCCAGCCTTTTTTCAGCTTGTCGGGTGTGGAAATTGCCCCTGCCTCGGTGGTTCTCATGGGATTGGTTGCCATTCTTACGCTGGGATTGATCGTTGTTTTTTACAAGGAACTTTTAGTGAGCTCGTTTGATCCCGGTTTGGCATCTTCGATGGGGATCCATGCGGGCTTCGTTCACTACGCGCTGATGTGCTGGTTGTCGGTGATTGTCGTGAGTGCCTTCGAGGCAGTTGGAGCTATCCTTGTGATTGCCATGTTGATTCTGCCTGGTGCCACCGCTTCGATGCTCAGTACACGATTTCCCGTTGTATTGTCGCTGTCACTTCTGCATGCGGCTGTGAGCTCCATCCTCGGCCTGCACTTGGCCATCTGGCTGAACAGTTCTACTGCTGGCAGTATGGTCGTCGCGGGAGCAGGGTTATTTGGACTGGTATGGTTGTTCAGTCCGAGTCAAGGATTACTCAGGCGTTGGGTATGGTTGAGAAAAAACAAGAGGTCAGCCTTGCAAGCTGAGTCTCTGCATCCACCCTATGGATGCTAGAAACGTTTACCCCGGGTCAAGCTTCTTGCCTGTTGTCGGAGTCGGGATCCAAGGTCACAGCCATTTGATTTTCAGAGAGTTCATGTATCAGTAGTTTCACCGCGAGGTCAATATGCTCCGTACTGCTGTTAGGGGGCTGTGACTGACGTGAACTCTTAGCTCCAAAGATGCTTCTGATGCCGGTGGGACCTTCAATGGGCACATCGAATACGTTCCAGTAGCGTAGTTTGCCCTGCTGCTCCATAAACTTGGGAATTTGACCGAACCGTTCGCGCATCATTCCCTCGTGTTCACTGCGGCAGAGTACCACAATCAGATCAGACTCTTCCAGATCACTGACACGAATGGCTTCAGGATCG
>JAAZXX010000111.1:1555-9056 GCA_014239995.1 Verrucomicrobiia bacterium | reverse complement strand
GAGACAGCATGTATACCTATTGGAAACGTTCGTCGCCGGCACCGTCGCTGACAATCTTCGACGCACCGACTCGCGAGAAGTGCGCCCTGCGACGATCGCGGACCAACACGCCGCTCCAGGCACTCGTGCTCCTTAATGACCCCCAGTTTGTAGAGGCGGCGCGCATGCTGGCCCAGCGCATGATCACCGAGGGAGGTGATTCCGTAGCAGAGCAAATCCGTTACGGATGCCGCCTTGTCCTCGTCAGGGATGCAGGAAAACCTGAGGTGGATCTGCTGCACGAGCTCTACACACAACGCCTGGCATCCATCAAGTCCAAGACCCAAAATCAGGAGCG
Source organism: Verrucomicrobiia bacterium (assembly GCA_014239995.1). Lineage (GTDB taxonomy): Bacteria > Verrucomicrobiota > Verrucomicrobiia > Limisphaerales > AAA164-E04 > AAA164-E04. The sequence goes on along the minus strand of JAAZXX010000111.1, from coordinate 8,719 downwards.
CGCCATCGAGAAAGTAGGGACCCTCCCGTGGGAACAGGGCCTGGATCGTGACCGCCTGGCCGGCATGACCGCCGTGGCACTGGCCATCCTCAATTTTGATGAAGCCATTGTCAGGCGGTAGTCATTTAAGCACCATGAATACCAATCAGCTCGACGCACATTGTTGCCGCTTTGAAACACACGGTTCACGCAGGGAATTCCTCGCACGCTCCGGGATGGGGCTGGGTGCCATGGCCCTTGGAAACCTGCTGAACGCAGACGCATCCGGAACCTCGCAAACGGGCATCATGGAGCAATCCCATCACGTTCCAAAAGCCAAGCGTGTGATCTATCTTTTCATGAGTGGTGGGCCGTCCCAGCTGGACCTGTTTGATTACAAGCCCCTGCTGAACGAACGACATGGAGAGGATCTTCCTGACTCGGTACGCATGGGGCAACGCCTCACCGGCATGTCCGCCAACCAGGCAAGCTTTCCCATGGCAGGGTCCGTGTTCAAGTTCTCGCGCCACGGCCAGTCAGGTGCAGAAATCAGTGAACTCCTGCCTCACACTTCCAAGATCGCCGATGACCTGTGCATCATGCGATCACTGCATACTGAAGCCATCAATCATGATCCGGCCATCACCTTTTTTCAGACAGGATCCCAACTGGCAGGCCGCCCCTCCATGGGCTCGTGGCTGAGTTATGGGCTGGGATCAGAAAATGACAATCTACCCGCGTTCTGCGTCCTGATCACCCGAAACAAGGGCGGACAGCCCCTGTATTCGCGCCTGTGGGGAAATGGGTTCCTGCCCTCCGTGCACCAGGGAGTCCCCTTTCGGGCTGGCAAGGATCCGGTGCTGTATCTGGAAAACCCAGCTGGTATCACGCGACAAGAGCGCAGAGCCATGCTGGACCAGTTACGACGATGGAACGAAATCCAAATGGAAACTGAAAAGGATCCTGAAATTGCTACCCGCATCGCTCAGTATGAAATGGCCTACCGCATGCAGACCTCAGTACCGGAGGTCATGGATCTTGGCGATGAGCCTGAATCCTCCTTTGAGCTTTATGGAGAGGACGCTCGCAAGCCAGGCACCTTTGCTGCCAACTGCCTCCTTGCAAGGCGTCTGGCCGAGCGGGATGTCAGGTTTATCCAGCTTTTCCATCAGGGATGGGACCAGCATGGAGGACTACCCGGTGGCATCAAGAACCAGTGCAAGGAAACCGACCAGGCCTCCGCGGCACTGGTGACCGACCTCAAGCAACGCGGATTACTGGATGACACCATCGTGATCTGGGGTGGTGAATTCGGCCGCACCAACTATTCCCAGGGCAAACTCTCAGCAACGGACTATGGTCGAGACCATCACCCTCGGTGCTTCAGCCAATGGATTGCAGGTGGGGGTTTCAGCGGGGGTGTCAGCTACGGCGAGACAGATGAATTTGGATACAACGTGGCCAGGAACGGAGTCGAGGTTCACGACCTCCATGCCACCATGCTCCATCAGCTTGGCATTCATCACGAGAAACTCACCTTCAAATACCAGGGCCGTCGTTTTCGGTTGACGGATATCAAGGGAAATATCGTCAAAACGTTGATTACCTGAGAAACGACACGCTTCCGTTGCTGTGGGACATTACAGATAATGCATCCCTCTGCTCTGAATGGGCCCTAGACCTTTGCCTCCTCGCAAAGGACCACGAAACCGGTACATTCGGATCCTCTGCTGACATCCAGAAACCTTCCCCGGGAATGGGAAACTCAGCCAGTTGACGGACCTGTGTTGAAGCCACATCCTCTCACCACTGGCTTGATAATCATTGACATGGGTCACATATTTTCATAAGCAAGGGGACGTTGGATGTTGCTTACCCCCTCTCATTCCAGAGAGGATTAAGATGAAAAACAGCCTCCAATACCTGAACGAACACTAGTAGTTCATGGGACACCCCATGTGCCACTGGTGTTTTTTTTTGAACCTATCCACCTGAAATCGAAAGCCTAAAAAGGCAACCCAATACGAACATGATAGCAACTGCAGCGCTGATCAGGAGACCATCTGCCGAGGATATCTCCATGCATGCCTACTTCCTCTGGGAACAGCATGCAAGACCTCACAACCGTGACCAGGAGTTCTGGTTTAAAGCGGAACGTGTGCTTTTGAGCCAGATCCAACGGAAGGAAACCCAAAGGCAAAAAGAAGCAAAAGCGCCCGTGAAACGGGTTTCAACAAGACCCCCCAGTGGGCTTGCGACTAAAATTGAGACACAAACGGAAGATCCCTTAAGGGCAAGGTCCAAGAAGACTTCGACGACCTCAGCCAAATCCAAAAAAGTAAAGACTTCCAAGCTCAAGACAAAAGCGACTGCAGAAACCTCAAGGAAGCAGTCGAAAAAAAAGGGAATACCCTCCGCCGGGTAACAAACCAGTGAACCGCATATCGGTTCACTCAAGTCACCCGAGCCCGGAGCCACTCCTGCAGGGAGATTCCCTTGGTGACTCGAGCTTCTGATAGCAAGCCGAAGGAAGCCTTTCCTTCGGCTTTTCGTTTTTCAGGGAATCCCCGACCCTCGGTCATGAATCCTGCAAATCCCCTCTTGCAGGCTGGATCCGGTTTTCCTACTGTGCTTGGAGGCCTTTTTCACTCTTATGCAATACCTTGAAGAGTCATGAAACTCCGGCGCATCCACGTATGCAGCGCAAGCTACATGCATTTGGCGATCACTTGCCTGTTTGTCTCGTCTCTCATGGCACAGGATAGCACTGAGGCCCCGTCAAGGATCCATTTTTCAAAAGAAATCCTTCCGATCCTCTCGGATGCCTGTTTTCAATGTCACGGACCTGATGCCAAGGCACGCAAGGCAGACCTGCGTCTGGACAAGGAATCCAGTGCATTGGGAAGCAGGGATACCAGCTCGCCGGTGATCATCCCAGGCAAGGCGCATCTCAGCACGCTCATCCAGAGACTTGTCACCGAGGACGCCGATGAAAAGATGCCTCCACCCGAGTTGGGACGTCCACTGAATGCTTCCCAGATCGATTTGCTTCGCCAATGGATCAATCAGGGAGCCAAGTGGGGAAAGCATTGGTCACTGAATCCTGTCGTACGCCCACTGCCACCCCGTCATGATGTGCATCCCGTGGATGCCTTTATCGAACACGAGCTGAAAAGGGAAGGACTGCAAGCACAAGCTTCCGCGGATCGACGTACCCTGATAAGGCGCCTGGCTTTGGATCTCACCGGGTTACCTCCAAGGTCATCTGAGTTAAATGCGATCCTGAGCAATCAGACCGAGTCATGGTGGGATGAAGCCATTGATCGTTACCTTGCCTCCCCCGCCTACGGGGAACGGATGGCCTGGCATTGGCTTGATGCCGCACGCTATGCAGACAGCAATGGATATCAGGGCGACCGTGAACGCACCATGTGGCCTTGGAGGGATTGGGTCGTTGATGCTTTTAACAGAAACCTGCCATGGGACACCTTTACCTTGTGGCAGCTGGCTGGTGATCTCTTACCTGCCCCCACCCACGAGCAACGCCTGGCCACCGGTTTTTGCCGTAACTACATGATCAACGGAGAAGGCGGTCGTATTGCCGAGGAAAACCGGGTGGATTACGTCATTGACATGACGGAAACGATGGGAACCGTATGGCTGGGTGCTACGCTGAACTGCGCACGCTGCCACGACCACAAATACGATCCCTTCACCCAAAAGGAATATTACCAGCTCTTTGATTTCTTCAACCAGACGCCGGTCACGGGTGGAGGGGGTGATCCGCAGACAGCCCCTATCCTCGCAGTTCCATCCCCCGATCAAGCCAAGGCCATTGCGGATGCCTTTGCCGAATCCCAGTCCGCCAGGAAAAACCTCGAAAAAATGATGGTCGAGCACGCACCGGCCATCCATGCATGGGAAATACAACGACGGAAGGCCTTGAGTGATCCCATGGCACAAGACGTCAAAGAGGCAGATAAGGAAAATCTCAACACCCTGAGGGAAGCGTTGTTCAAGCCGACCGAAGAACGTTCAAAAACGCAGACGGAAATCATCCTCAAGGCATATATCACTTCTGATCCACCTCTCGCCGAAGCTCGACAATACTCCAAGAATAACAAGGAACGCCTGCAACGCCTGCGAGCTGTCGTCCCCAAGGTCATGGTGATGCAGGACCAGGAAAACCGTCGTCCAACTCCCATGCTCGAACGTGGGCTGTATCACCGCAAGGGAACCGAAGTCACTGCTGCCATTCCCGCTTCAATGCCAGCCCTGCAAACGTCCGACCGCATACCCAACAGACTCGATCTGGCACGCTGGCTGATAAGCCCCGACCATCCCCTGACGGCGCGTGTCACGGTCAATCGCTTTTGGCAACAGTTGTTTGGAACCGGTCTGGTCAAGACTGCGGAGGACTTCGGGATCCAGGGTGAATTCCCCCGCCATCTCGAACTTCTGGACTGGCTGTCTTACGAGTTCATTACCTCCGGATGGAACGTCAAGAAACTCCTTAAAACCATCATGACAAGCCAGGCATACCAGCGCCTCTCGACCACGACGGAAGCACTCATAGAAGTAGATCCAGAAAACAGGCTCTACGCCCGAGCAACCCGTTATCGACTTCCTTCATGGGTAATCCGTGATCAGGCACTCTCGGCAGCGGGTTTACTGGATAGCACCCTCGGTGGACCACCGGTCAATGGCTATCAACCCGATGGAGTCTGGGAGGATGCCACTTTTGGCAATAAAAAGTACCGACGCGACAAGGGGCGCAAACTTTACCGTCGCAGTCTTTACACCTTCTGGCGACGCATCATTGCCCCTACCTTGTTCTTTGATACCGCTAACCGTCAGACATGTAATGTGGATCATAAACGCACCAACAGCCCCTTACACGCCCTGACCACGCTTAATGACACCACCTTTGTGGAAGCCGCCCGCGGATTGGCGACCCGCGCCATGCAGGAAACATCAACCCAGGAGGCCATCCTCCACCGGGTCTACGAGTATATCCTGGCTCGTGCACCTTTCAGTCAGGAGGTTGAGGTATGGTTGAAGAGCCTGAGCCGCGCCAGGGAACACTTTGAAACGCGCCCCGAGGCTACCGAGGCTTGGCTGAGCCACGGGGAAGGCTTGTGGCCCTCCGATTTGGATTCCATTGAACTGGCTGCCTGGTCCACGGTCTGCCTGGGCATTCTGAACATGGACGAAACCCTGAACCGTGAATAATCCTGCTCCTTACGGCATGAAACCATCTCTTCCTCAAAGCCTCGAATCCGGATTACGCGTCAATCGGCGACATTTCTTTGGACGCGGCTCCACCGGTATTGGGGTGGCCGCACTTGCTTCACTGATGGAACGCAAGGGACTCCTGTCAGGCACCGGACCTGGCATGAAGGATGCCCGTATGGCAGCCCTTCCATCACTGCCTCACCATCCAGCGAAGGCCAAACGCATCATCTACCTTTTTCAAAATGGTGCCCCCACTCATGTGGATCTTTTTGACCATAAACCTGGGATACTGCCACTGCATGGAAAACCGGTTCCGGAGTCCTATTTCAAGGGTAAACGCTTCAGCACCATGACCGGTGACCCATCCGGCAAACTGATACTCTCACCCGTCGAACCCTTCAAGCAACACGGTCAAAGCGGCGCATGGGTCAGTCGCTTTCTGCCACATACGGCAAAAATTGCTGATGAGTTGTGCTTCGTCAAGAGCATGCACACCGATGCGGTCAACCACGCGCCTGCCATTTCATTTTTCCTGAGTGGAGCCCAGATACCAGGCCGCCCCACCCTGGGGGCCTGGCTAACCTATGGCCTTGGAGTGGAGAGCGACAATCTGCCGGGTTTCGTGGTAATGACATCGGTAAGCAAGGGAACAACATGTGGGCAGATTTTTTATGATTTCTATTGGGGATCGGGATTTCTCCCCACCCGTTATCAGGGAGTCAAGTTCCGTGGAAACGGAAGCCCAGTCCTTTACCTGGAGGACCCTGCAGGAATGTCCGCCGCACTTAAACGCGGGCTTGTAGACGATATTGGCGCAATCAATCGCCTCAAGCACGCGCGGATGGGTGATCCCGAAATTGAAACGCGTATCGCACAATACGAGATGGCCTACCGGATGCAAACCAGCGTACCTGAGTTGACGGACCTCAGCGAAGAACCCGAACATGTCCTCGACCTTTATGGGCCCCAAGTCCGCGAGCAAGGCACATTTGCATACAACTGCCTGATGGCAAGAAGGTTAATTGAACGTGGAACGCGATACGTGCAAGTCATGCATGCGGGCTGGGATCAGCATAACAGCCTGACGACCGAGCTTTACACGCAATGCAAGGATACGGATCAACCGAGTGCCGGACTGGTGATGGACCTCAAACAGAGGGGGCTTCTGGAGGATACACTGGTTGTTTGGGGCGGGGAGTTTGGCCGTACACCATTTATTCAGGGGGATATCAACAACCGCCCCAAATGGGGACGTGATCACCATCCATATGCTTTCACAGTATGGATGGCAGGCGGAGGTGTGCAACCTGGATTATCTTACGGAGCCTCGGACGAATTGGCCATGAACGCCGTTGAAAACCCGGTCCATGTCCATGATCTACAGGCAACCCTGCTGCATCAGCTCGGTATTGATCACACGCAATTAACCTACAAGTTTCAGGGCCGGTATTACCGACTGACGGATGTCCATGGTCATGTCGTCAACGATCTTTTGTCATGAACCTTTACCTTGAATATACCCACACGCGAAGAGAGTATGCATTTAACACCTTATGAAAACCTCCTGCAGCAAACTCCTATCGACCCAGCGCGGTTTTACTCTCATTGAACTCCTGGTTGTCATTGCCATCATCGCCATCCTGGCAGGCATGCTTCTTCCTGCTCTTGGAAAGGCAAAACAAAAGGCTCATGCCATCTTCTGTATGAACAATCATCGCCAGTTGACACTTGGATGGATCCTTTATGCTGAGGACAATGATGGGAACCTGCCCGCATCTTCCGGTCAGGAGTATCTCAAGGGACCGGAATGGACCGGTGGCGGTGTGCTGCGCATGCCATGTGGCGGCGCCGCCGACCACGACCCCAATGCACCCAGAAGCATCAAGGAAAGCCCACTGTGGCCCTACCTCAATGCCACAGAGGTTTTCAAGTGCCCAGCGGATCGAAGTG
>JAAZXX010000111.1:0-1545 GCA_014239995.1 Verrucomicrobiia bacterium | reverse complement strand
CAGTCATTCCACGCGTTCGAAGCATGTCCATGAATATGTGGCTAAACGGTCCTGGTTGGGGTTCGGCCCGTGGGGCCTCAGGCAAGGGTTGGCGTAAGTTCTTTAAGATCGACTCCATCACAGACCCCTCGCCTTCCAGCCTGTTTGTCTTCCTGGACGAGCGTGAGGACAGCATCAATGACGGCACCTTCGTGGTAGATATGGCGGGATGGCCAAACACACCGAGTCAACACCGCATGATCGATTACCCGGCATCCTACCACAATGCTGCGGGTGGTTTTTCCTTTGCGGACGGGCACTCAGAAATCAAGAAATGGCAGGATCCAAGGACCCTTCCGGAACTCAAGCGTGGACAACAGATGCCCCTGAACGTGCCTTCACCCAATAATAGGGATATTGTATGGATGCAAGAACGAGCCACAAGCCCGGACGGACCACGCTAGGGACCCAACCACGACTTGGTCAAAACCGGTAATCGACACCGACCAGCATACCGATACCACCGGCAAGATCCATTTCGATGGAGCGAATCCCATCGTGAATACTGACGGACTGGGTATGCATGTAGCGTCCCTCGCCAAAAACCGATGCACGATGGTTGATATCATAATTCAAACGAAGGGCTCCGAAAAAGCCCCATACAATATCGTCGTCTTTAAAGGCTCCCGTACGCTGCTGTCTGTAATGGTTACCGGCGACAGCGAATTGTTGAACCTCCGCATAAGCAACTTCCGCACTCATGTATCCAAGTAACAAACCGCCCAACACGGAAACCTGCATGAAATCGGTCATTTTATACCTGAGCGTAGGTCCAAGGCGTCCTAGCAGGGCAAATGAATCAACCGAGGTACCTCCCATGATATGGCCGGTGACCGAGTTGAAATGACGATTTGGCAAGTCGCCTATTTTTGGGGAACCTGAGATATGTGGCAGAAATGTGCCTAGATAGGGTGCACCCTTGGCTAGGGGATCGACCCCCCCAAGTTCGTAAGTATCGGTCAGGATCTCGAAATCAGCAGGGCGATTTCGAGATTGATAGTCCAAGCGATGGAAACCAAGCCCCACTTCCATTGCATATTCCACCCTTTCACGGGATTTGAGCGATCGGTTGTAGAATAGTTCCAATCCAGGTGAAAATGAATCCTTCGTAGGATCGCCATAAGCACCTCCCTGAAACCGGGTTTCATGAAAATCAATGGTTCCAGCCAGAGGTGCGCTATTTATCTGCGATGGGTTGTCGAAGCCAAAAAAGTGAGTACGGGATGGCAAGTGAAGATCTCCAAGGTTACCGGAAGAATCCAGGAACACATACCCATCCGCATACGTACGATTGATACTTCCACCTGTCGCAGGTCCTACGCCGGCATCAAAGGTCTCAGCTGAACTAACAGATGTTTTGGTTCCGGTTAAAAACGAAAAACCTAAGCCAATCCTGGATTTTCGTTTCCTGACTTTTGGTTCCAGCTGTAACTCTAGGGTGACATCGTCAGTGAGATCTCTTTCACGATTCGATGCCTGTTCTGAAGTTTCGGTAATGAGCTCGCT
>JAAZXX010000110.1 GCA_014239995.1 Verrucomicrobiia bacterium | reverse complement strand
ATGGGTATCAGTTCTGGCGTTGTCGAAACAACTGTTACCGGGGGGATGGTGCCTTCGGGCAGTTCTGCATCGTCATTCCCGAGCATGACGCGGTGGTGGCGGTTACTTCCGGTACCAATGACATGGGGGGAGTGATGCAGGTGGTATGGGATATCCTTCTGCCGGCCATGGCATCAGAACCTGTGGAGGCCGATCCTGCGGCAACCCGGTCTCTGGCGACCAAATTGAATGAGTTGAGTCTTCCCTTGGTTCAGGGTGAGCCACGCTCCCCACTCTCAAGGAAACTCGTTGAACGAACCTTCCAGGTTTTCGAAAATGAAGCGGGTGTCCATTCAGTCTCCTTTGACCTTCAAGACAACGACCACCGCATTACCTTGGAAATGGATCATGGCAGAGAAACGCTTCGCCTCGGCAATGACCATTACATCCGTTCCAAATTGAATGATCATCTGCCTTACACGCAGCATATGCGACGTCACATGGGTGCCAGTGGGGCCTGGATCAAGCCAGATGAGTACCAGGCAAAGATCTATCTCACCCAATCACCGGCGAGTATCATTTATACGTTTCGCTTCGAAAATAATCGCATGACCTGGACAAGCGAGTTAAGGCACTCCCTCTTTGCTCCAAGGAATTTGGCCGTCCTGGAAGGTGAATAATGGTTGACGGGAAACGAGCCCATTCAACTCGTCTTGCTCCGGGATGTCGTCGGCTTTTGATTGCAGCAGACACAGCATGTCAATCCGTGGATGCGTCCGACATTTCCCTTACGTCGACCGTGCAGGACGGACCCTTGCTTGTTGAACTTCCAATCAGCTTTCTAGACTCTTCTTCCTGAACAAATACAGCTATCGAACATCTGTAACAGTGACTGATACCTCTGAATACATGGAGGCACTCCCGCTACTGAACAAAGATCATGAAGGTCCTGGAACTCCGTTTATCCCCACCACGGGACGATTGACATCTGTCAACTTTAGGCAGATCATGACCCAATGAGCATATTCAATAGATCTTTTATGATCAGCCGGTTGCTGCTGGTCGGAATCTTCAGCTTTATCGCTGTGATCCAGCCCGTGACGGCCGATCAAGACGAGGAAAAGGACATCGTTGAGCTTGCCGGCAAAAACGAGTCACTGAAGACACTGGTGAGCGCACTCAAAAGTGCCGGTTTGGTGGATATCTTGAAATTGAAAGGCCCCTTTACCCTCCTTGCCCCGAGCGATGAGGCCTTTGCAAAAATGCCCGAGGGTCAACTCGAATCCTTGCTCAAGCCGGAAAACAAGCAGAAATTGGCATCCATACTCAAGCATCACGTCATCACGTCTCATCTCAAGGATATCAAGGCTGGTACCCTCAGGACGATTGCCGGCAAGAATGTGACTGTGACAGTTGATGGGGCGGAAATCAGGTTCAACCAGAGTCAAGTGATCCAATCCGGAATCGTAGCCTCCAACGGTGTCATCCACATTATCGACGGGGTCTTGATTCCAGGATCTTGAGTTTCAAACCTGCTTGCTTTTGAGGGCACAGGATTGACCGCTGATGGATATGGTGCCCTTGTGGGATGCTTCCGTTGCATACGGAAAATAAAAGGTATTCGGCCAGGCACGAAAAGCTGCCCAGGGATACTTCAAGGTGCTTCAAAACCAATGTCTCCATTTGTTGGTGCACTTGAGAATCGCAGGATTCCTGACTTTGTCCTCACCTGAGCCAACCCTCTTGCTTTTGATGGGATTTAAATAGGGCACCCCCTTCGAAACGATAAACCGTTAGTCAAACGAATCGATGCCTTCTGTGACCCACGCTGCGGGTGGGTGCGAAATCAAACTTCCATGGTTGCCCGAGTGAAGACCTTCAAGCGATGCCTTGAACTGGCATTTCCAAGAAAGTTCAACAGCGCACATGGAGTGCCTCTAACGTTTTTTAACGATTTCCCAGGCCGTTTGGGTTGGCAATCCTTTGGGTTTGATTTCTTTGTATTCTTTACAGAGGAATGCATCCTTGACGATGGTATAGGTATCCTGGCAAACGAGTATCTTGTCGGTAGGAGCCAGTGATTCCAGACGCGAAGCCAGGTTGACGGTGTGTCCCCAGGCGTCGTAGATGAAACGTTTCTCCCCAATCACACCCGCGATGACGGGCCCAGAGGCAATGCCTGAGCGAATCAACCACGGCTTGGGGCAGGTCTGATTGATTTTTTCAATACGATTGCGAATCGATATAGCCAGGTTCACAATGGCATGGGCGTGGTCTTCTCGAGATTCAGGCAGCCCTGACGCCACCATGTAGGCATCGCCGATGCTCTTTATTTTTTCCAAGCCATGGGCAGCGATTTCTTCATCAAAACCAGCAAAAAGATCGGCGAGTTCTGAGATCATGGTCTGTGCGTCCATGCTCATGCACCACTCGGTAAAACCGACAATATCGATAAAAAGGATGGATGTTGCCGGGTGAAAATCTGAAATGTTTTTTTCCTCAGCTCTCAAACGTTCCGCGATGGAGGCCGGTAAAACGGCATTCAACAATCGATCAGACTTCTCACGTTCAAGTTTGAGATGGAATTCGTATTTCAAGACTCGTTCGCCGGCTTTTATGCGGCTTGCAAGCTCACCCGGATGCACGGGCTTTGAAACGTAATCATCAGCGCCTGCAGCCAGCCCTGTCATGATATCATTTTTCGTGTCTTTGGCTGTTACCATGATGGTGTATACGTAGCGATCCTCTACCTCTTTCTTTATCCTCTGGCAGAGTTCCGCGCCGTCCATGCCGGGCATGAGCCAATCGACCAGGGCGATGGTGATGGATGGATCTCCCTGAATCCTTTCCCACGCTTCCTCTCCGCTGTCGGCGCAAATCGCTTCTTTTCCAGAATCCTTGATGGCTTCCAACAAGACCATCTGGCTCACCGGATCATCGTCCACAATCAGTACTTTACCCTTAGCCAATCTTGTGTCATCCATGACGTTGAATCAATGAGTCTGGGTGTCTTTAGGCCACACTTCTTCTTCAATGAGTCTATTGCGGTAAGCCCTGCATTCGGCGTGGAGTTGAAGGATCCTTGGTTGGATCTCGTTGCGCCATGCCTCCTCATCGAAGTTTTCCAACTGGTGAGCTTCAATGACCCGACTAAGCTCAGAAATGTTAGTACCACCGATGTAAGAGGATGCTCCCTTGATGGTATGGGCTTGCTGTTTCAGGGAGTCGGCATCGTTAGCATCGCATGCCTTCTGCAACTCGGAAAGCCATGAGTCAATGTTCTGCGACCATTTCTGCACGAGACGCCGTAGCATTTCCTCTTTCCCCCCGGTGTATTTTGCTGCTTCCTCAGGATTGAATACCCCAGTTGCATGGGGATCGGGCTCAGGTTCCGCAGGCCTGCCGTTGCGCCCATAAATCGAAACCTTTTTTCTGATCCGATCGGATGTTACTGGTTTTGACAGGTAATCATCCATGCCTGCATCAAGGCATCGTTCGCGGTCCCCCTCCATGGCATGAGCTGTCATGGCCACAACAGGAGGTTGAATTTCGAGAGGTAGTTTGCGTAACCTCTGCGTTGTCTGGAAGCCGTCAAGATTTGGCATTTGGCAGTCCATGAATACGATGTCATAGGTATTTTGCTGAAGTTTCTCGAGGGCAATGATTCCATCTTCAGCAATCTCTACCATACACCCCAGTTCCGTGAGCATTTCGCAGGCAACCTCTTGATTGACGGGATTATCCTCAACAAGAAGTATGGAATATTCGAGTTTTTCCTCAGTGCTGTCCACAACATCGTGATCCACCGATTTGCTGTCCTTTTTCCCATGAGGGGCTAATGCATCCAGGATTGTCCCACGCAGTTCAGAACTCCTTATGGGTTTCATCAGTGCAGATGCAATCTTTAACTCAGACATTTGCCTTTGATGATCATCGGCAAAGGAACTGGAGCTGAGAATGATGATTTGCGCATCGGCGATTTCTGGCTCTGCGCGGATGGCATGTGCCAAGTCAAGTCCGTTCATGGCAGGCATTTGATAATCACTGAGGATCAGTTTAACAGGGTCTCCCGATGACGCGAAATGGCGCAGTTCACGCAAGGCCTCCTCCCCCGATGTGGCAAGCGTTGGATGAAATCCCCACTCCTTGGTCATCTGCTCAAGCATCTCAAGGTTTACGGGATGATCGTCCACAATCAGCAGGCGATGCTGGGAAGAGATCGATGCGATGCGTTTGTCAGTCTCTGCACTGGGCTTATCGTTTGTGATGGGGACGTTCAGGGAAAAAGAAAACGTCGAACCTTTGTCCAACTGGCTTTTTATCTCGATGATTCCTCCCATCAACTGGATCAGTTTTTGACTGATGGACAGGCCCAGGCCCGTGCCTCCGAACTTACGGGATATGGATCCGTCTGCCTGAACGAATTTGTCGAATAATTGTTCCGTAACATCGGGGGCGATTCCTATGCCTGTATCCGTGACACTGACATTGAGAAGGGCGCTTCCAGAGTTTCGAGACTCCTCTTTGACCTTTACAAGGATATGGCCTGTTGCCGTGAATTTGATCGCGTTTCCAATCAGGTTGGCCATTACCTGCCTCAGTCGCATGGAGTCGGCAATAATGCGGTCAGGGGTCTTTTGGTCATACGAAACAATGACCTCCAGTCCTTTCTTGAAGGCACTTGTCCCCAGGAGTGTACAAACTTCTTCGATCATCTGTCGAAGGTCGAAGGTGACGGGATTTAACTTGAGCTTTCCAGCTTCCATCTTGGATATGTCCAAGACGTCATTGATGATTGTGAGAAGCACCTCCGCTGAGGAGCGAATGGTATCCAGGTAACGCTGTTGTTTGCTGTCAAGTGAGGTCTTGATCAAAAGATCCGTCATTCCAATCACGCCGTTCATCGGCGTGCGAATCTCATGACTCATGTTCGCGAGGAAGTCGGCTTTGGCTTTCGCGGCCACTTCAGCTTTTTCCGAGGCGATCTTCAACTCCGCTTCAATCAGCTTCTGCTCGGTAACATCCATCAATAAGCCCTGCCAGTGGAGTTCTCCATCTTCTTGGAGTTCTGGGGTGCTGGCCGCATGAAACCACTTTTCTGCACCGGAAGGGGTGATGATTCTACCTTCAAATTCCCATTTTTGAAGGGTTGTCGCAGATTCCAAAACAGACTGCTGAAATCGTTCGATATCGTCGGGATGAACAAGGGCGACCATTGGTGTGGCATCATCACGCACGGCTTCAGGGGAAATTTCCCAAATGTCCTCGCCTCCTGGGCTGCAGTAAGGGAATGAGGTTTTACCATCGGGCGTCAGGATGAATCGGTACAACATTCCAGGAACATTTTCCGCCAGTTTTTCGAATTGCTGTTCGTTCTGGTGTAAAGCGTTTTCCAGACGGCGACGATCGGAAACGTCATCAAACGTTAGAATGGTTCCTCCCGAGGTTTCTTGCGGAAAAATGGTTACCAACAGATGCAATACCTTGCCTGATCGAGTTCGAAACTTGACTTCCTTGGCCTCGAGATTGCCTTTTTCGAGTCCTTCCCAAATGGGGGTTTCCAGCCGTGCGTGTTCCAGTTTTTCTTCAAGACGTTGGCCGGGAAGACTTGATAATTTGAGATCCAACAACTTTCCGAATGATGGATTGGCACCCACAATGCGGCCCTCAGTATCCAGAAATGCAACCGCTGTGCGTAAACGGTTCAGAAATGGATGGAAATCCTGTTCCGAAGCACCTGTCTTTGGAGTTCCCGGTTGCGTTTGCCTGAGGAAAAGAGAGGCAAACCGGTTTCCTGCCACGTCAATCAGAACGGCTTCGCCTTGCCATCCCTCCAGTGCGTCGCCTGCCTTTGAATGCCATGTGACCTCACCAAGCTGCACGCGTCCTTCACTGAGGATCTTTGGGAACCATTCATGGGACCATTTCCCATCTGCGAGGGCCGAAACGAATTCCTCGAGATATTTTCCTGATTCAATGCCCTTCAGTTGATCACGTGCGGCGGTATTAAAATAGCCAATCGAGCCGTGTTCTTCGATCCAGAGGATCGGTTCTGGAGCGGCGTCCAAGACAGAGGTTCCTGCAAGGGCTCTGGGTATTTTACGCCAGATTTGTGAGCTTTCGTTCGACATGAATGGTTTTTAATGAGCATTTACTGCGTGGTCCATATCCTCCTCAATCTCAGGTCGGCGATTGAAGATCCACGGAAGATAAACCTCAGAAACCAGAAGCCAACTCAGTATCAGACCGATTGTGGACCATCCAAACAGGCTACTCAGTAATGTGTGTTCAAAAAACCATGCGTTGATCCAGCCTAAAAATGTCGTCAAACACAGGAGGAGTGAACCAAGCGATGCCATGACCCCGAGGAAGACGTTCTCTCGCCAGTGCTTGAGTCTTTTTTCAAACTCCTCATCGGCTCCCCGTTTCCGCACCCAGGTCGTGAGGTTGATGGGAACGTAGAATGGCTTGCGCCAATAGGCGGATTTCCAGCTCCGTATCAACTCCTCAGTCGAGCGTTCAAAGGTGTTGCAGAAAAAACCGCTCAACAGTCGGTTGCGCTGAATGAAACGCTGATATATTCGATAGTAAAACCGAATCACACAGAGAAAAATCACATGGATGGTCCTGGCATAGAGGGATCTGGCTCGCCGTTGACTTTCTTCATTCAGAATGAGCTTTGCCCTGTCCCAACCCAGTTGATCTACAATCAACAAGGCTGACCATCGTTTATCCAGTCCCCCCACATTGGGTAAATAACTTTCCAGAAAGAATTGTACTGCCTCAGTTAAGGCCACACCATCCTCGGAGTGACCACACTCCAAACGGGCTATGCGTTCAAAGAGGATGCCTGCGTTGTCCCAGTTGTCTGTCAGTAAGTCTTCGCGCAATCCCATGGTGTGTCCAATGACCTTCCACAAATGCAGAAATGCATCTTTTTCTTCCCTTGATATCCTGGCTCCCCAATGCTCAAGTCCCTTGGGAATCAGGTAGGCAAATGTAAGGAGTGTGTAGGCAAGGTCCTCCTGATTGATAGGGACGCCATTCTCCTCCGTCGGCCACGATGATTCATCCGATTGAAGCTGCTCAGACAATGTTAATGGTTTGGACGGATCCGTGTGAAAAGGGCAAACACCCTCAGGTGTGCCCTGTTTGAGTTTCTGAAAGGATTCGTTCTTCTGCAGCATGAAACGCATGGACGAATGCAACATACGCACCTTCTTGGCGCATATAAATCCTGAACCCCAGAGGTAGCGCTTTACGGATTCGTTGGACCTTATCTTTTGGATTTCACTCTGAACACTTGAAACATTCGGTTGATTGTGTTCGCCTTTACCCCTGACAATCCGGTTTCCATCAACCTTCCAAGCACCTGAAGGGTCCAGGTTGCAAAGAGCCTGGTTGATGACCTCTTCGGCAGACTGCCCCACATCGTTTACGACTCGAATACCCCCTTTACTCATCACCTCGTTCAACATGACCCCAGTCTCATATATACGTTGAAATATATATTTGTGCTCCTTGAGCTTTCCCGTGTCGTAGAGGGCAGGAATACCTCGTTTGATCAAATAGCATGCGGGGAGACTGGAAGCATACAATACGCCAATGATGGAGAGGGAATTTTTCTCCCAGATCTTGGTGGCGAGTTTCAGTTTCTCTGAATCTACCCAGTCGGGAGCAAGCATTGGATGATAATAGCGTTGCAGCTCGGGATTGTATTTGCCCAGTCGTTTGGACATTTCCGAGTCCCCGGTCAAGGCCAGTTCGGAGCTATCTACAAGTGTATCCGCCAAGTCGAGGATGGGGTTGTATCCAATCCGTCCTCCGAAAGGTTTGTCTTCACTTGGGGTGAAAAGTTTTTCAGCGAGTAGATCCGCCTCAGTATCGCCTTCCTGACGGAGAGCTGTCAAAAATTCGTCTGTCCAAATATCAGGGTTTTCCATTTTGCATTCTTTTCCCGGTTGATGCTGATGCGCAACAAGACATCATGAATGAGCTAAATATAGGGTCGCAATGAAGCTTATAATGAGCCGATTCATCTTACACCAGACCAAAAAAGAGGTCACTCTCTGATTTTTTACTTATTCCAGATAGTTCCAAGACCTGTTCACGCTGCTCGCATACAGCCCTGCAGGACCTAACGCCACGCTCGGGCGCAGATAAAACTGGTGGTTACAGCGCCTTGTTAACTGTTTGCATTTTCAAGTAAGTGATGTAACACGCCATGAAGATATTCTGGCTCGGGAAAGTAGGCTTTGGTATAGAACCAATTCTTTTTCTGACCAATGTCAAAGGTTCCGGTCTTAACTTTAGCGCTTGGATTTACAGCGTACTGATTGAAGGCAAGTATGTTTCCAATCTCAGCCTTAGGTATGGTCCACTGAGGCCCACCTTTATTTTCCCTAGTATCATTGATGTAACAGTGCAATCCAGTTGGCAATACTTCAAGCCACGTTTCTTGCTTTGATGTTTTGAACACCATAACTTTATTTAGAATACCCTTCGTATTCTGATCTGAAGCATCCATTGGCTCATCTTCGGAAATCTGCTCTGGAGGTTGCAGGTATGTTTTATACGCGAGAGTTGCCATGACTACTGCAGTCACTGCCGTGATAATCTGTGTTATAACCTGAACCCAATCTGTGATGCTCATTTTACAAAATACTCTCTATCCTTGATTCCAGTTAACAGTATCGACAAAGCACATGCCACCCCATAGCCTCATCCTTCAATCCATGAAAGTATTATTACCATGATGGACCATGCCACACCATCCCATAGCGGCATGGGTGGCTCGGGAAGGCCAGGAATCTGATGTTACCCATGGAAACAAAGACAGACTTTAAATGGTTCATTGCAGCAACCTTGTTCGCTTGCGTGCTGGCTGGTTTATCCCTCTTCGTTGAAGATGACCCTTCCAGGTCTCTCAAGTTGAGCGAAGAAGACGTTTCAATGCTCCAGGACGCTTCCTCGGGGGAACTCCAATCCAATCTCCCAATGGGGGATGAAGCAGAAGAGCGACCCTTGCCCTTGATTGCCAACTGGAATTGTAATCACCCCAAGTGAAGACAAACCTTTCGGAGGACGGATTGGATAC
>JAAZXX010000010.1 GCA_014239995.1 Verrucomicrobiia bacterium | reverse complement strand
TTTCATCGCAGGGTAAATTTGGCGCTCGCGCGGTTCAGGGTAAGAAACCGCCCCGTCCTTCGCTGCACAATGCATTGCAGGCGAACTTCCTCACCTGGCTCCAGCGTGTGCAGGAACTTGGCAAGGTCAAGCAGGGTGTTCGCTTGGTATGTATTAAAATGCGTCACGATGAGGCCGGGCTGCATTCCAGATTCAGCGGAAGCGCCTCCTGCCTCAAGCTCTGCCACGATAAAACCCTGTGCAGCATCAAGGTTAAGGTGCCGTGCCAAGGAAGGGGTCACCTTCTGTAGTAGGAGACCCGTGCGCTGACGTATCAGTTGAGCATTGAAAAAAACTTCCTCGGGAATCAATTTCAACTGAAGTTGCCTGCGAGACCCTTCTCTTTGAACCTCGACACTAATGGTTGTTTTTCCTTTCTCGGCAGTGAGGCTAAGATAGCATTCTATCGCATTGGCGACGCTCTTGCCATTAATGAGATTGACAATATCACCTACTTTGAAACCTGCCTTCTCGGCAGGGCTGGACTTTATGACCTGCTTGATCCTGAGAGATCCATCCACGGCATCAAGTCTTGCTCCAAACCATAAACCATCCATCACTTCAGGGGTCATGATCTCCGCAATGGCCTCATTGACTCGCTTGACTGGTATGGCGAAACCTATGCCCTGACCTTCCTTGAATACAGCCACGTTGAGCCCAATCATCGCACCCTCCAGGTTAATCAGCGGACCGCCACTGTTACCTGGATTGATGGCGGCATCCGTCTGCAACCAGTCTTCAATCTCCAAGGGCTCATCCCCCATGGGAGGGCGACGATTCTTGGAGCTGAGTATACCTCGACTGACGGAACTCCCCAGACCAAAGGGGTTCCCCAGCGCCAACACGGTTTCCCCCAGAAGAAGATCGTCTGCATCCGCAAATGCAATGGTTTTGAAAGCGACTTGGGACGTTTCCTGGCGAATCTTCAGCAGTGCCACATCACTGGACCGCATACCGGCCACCGGTTCAGCTTCATAGCGGGTTCCATCCTGCAGGATCACCTCAACCCGACTGGCCCGACGGATCACATGGGCGTTGGTTAACACGTATCCAGATGAATGAATCATCACGCCAGACCCCAGGCTGTATGTCGATTCGGCAGGCCGCCTTCGGTAATGAGGACCGAAGAAATCCCAAAGTAAATCATAATAGAAATCCCTTTGTTCCAACAGGATTTCAGTGCGTATGTTGACCACACTCGGCATCACTCTCTCCACCGCCCTGACTGTGGCGTCGCGTCTCACCGACGGATCTACAAAAGATGGAGTTGCTCCCTGACTGCAGGTGAGGGATACGCTGAAGAGCCATGTCAAGACGCTGACACGATGAAAAATTCCCATGCACAAGTCACCCTGCGAGGAACACCCGGAACCCCTGGTAGCGTGGTTCGTCGACCTTTGTTTGCGAAAAAAAAGCATCCAGCTAAATATTAATTTCCGACTCATTATCCAGAAACACGACATGTTGTTTGATAGATGTGCGATCTGTAAGAATAAATGGTTTCATTAAACAAAGTGGGCATGACAAAGTGACTATTGTCACTTAATCCAAACCCACTGAAGCATGACCATTCCGAGTAATTTCTACCACCATTGGCGATCGGCAGCAATGGCTTCGCTTGAAATCAAAGAGACCCCAATCAAACCACCGAGGGAGCGAGCCCTTCACCTGGTCTGGATGCATCAACGTTTCGACACGAGCAACTGCACCACCACGACCGGGGAGAAAATTCAGATCCTGCATCCGGGGTTCTGGAATCATGGGCATGGACCAGATTTCCGATCAGCCGCTCTGAAGCTGAATGGTCGAACAATCGCAGAAGCTGATATCGAAATTGATGTTAAAACTTCGTTTTGGTACAGCCACCGACATGATCTGAATCCAGATTTCGGCAAGGTAAAATTGCATGTCGTCTGGGATGGTCATGTTCCCTCTAACCATCCTCTGCCGGTCTTAGCCTTGTCAAATCACCTTGATCAACCCATCGAACCCCTTCAGGACTGGGCGGGAGACAGCGGCATGGAGACCTGGCCCGAGTGGATCCGGGGAAAGTGCAGCAAACCATTACGAGCAGCGAATCCAGAATCCATTCAGACAGTGGCACGCCAAGCGGCATTGATGAGACTCCAGGCCAAAGCACGCCGTATCGAGAAGGAAGCCCGGGATGAGGGGTTTGAGAGAACGCTGTGGAGGAACCTTCTTTCAGGCCTGGGCTACCAGAACAACCAATGGCCCATGCGGCAAATCGCGGGAATGACTCAGGCTATCACCGAAGATTTGCCAGAAGTCGACCACAGACAATCCATCCTGACCCTCCAGGCTCGCCTGTTTGGTATTGCCAACCTCCTTCCCGATGAAATCAGCACCGCTCACGCTTCGAATCGCATGTATCTCAGGAAATTATGGGACATCTGGTGGCGGGATAGAGCCATTTTTGAAAACTCCATTCTACCAAGATGTATCTGGCATATGCAGGGTATTCGCCCTGCGAACCACCCGTTGCGAAGACTGGCAACCACAGCACACTGGCTATTGAATCAGCGTTTTCAGGAGGAATTGGAGACCTGGTTTCAAACTCCGATGCAGTCGTGGGTGGCACAGGCCAAAATCATGGAAATTTTGGGAGGCTATGCGGATGAATTTTGGTCCAGGCACTGGACCCTGAAAGGACCAGTCATGAAAAAACCTTCACCTCTGACTGGCCCACAACGCACAAACGACCTCGTTATCAATGTCATATTACCATGGTTTCTGGCGCGCTCGAGAGGGGCAAGGAAGGATGAACAAATCAAGCGGATCAAGCGCCTCTATCTTCATTGGCCAAAATCCGATGATAACAAGCTCTTGAAACTGGCCCGAGATCGCCTTCTCGGGGGAAGCAAGTGCTTGTGGATCAAGACCGCAGCAGATCAGCAAGGTCTGCTGCAGATTCTCCAGGATTTCTGCAGTCACGCAGATGCAAACTGCAATAACTGCCTCTTTCCTGATATTGTCAAATCCCTGAGCGTGGAGGGGAGCCAATAACGGAGGGGCATATATTCAGAGGTAAGGTTCTCCGGTGACCGGGTTTTCTAGGGGTGGCAAGCCCAGTCTCTGTTTGAGTATACGCAGATGGTGCAAAGCGATAAAATTCCCGTACCAACGTAGATTCCATGACTGCTCAAAGTAGTCATGAGCTGCCGAAAGATCACCACGATCCACCTCATGCAATCCCTTGTAAGCAACAACAAAATAATTTTTGGGATCGAGCGATATCGCTCTATCATAGTAAACAGTGGCTTCCTCATTGCGACCAAGTGAATCAAGACATCTGCCAATCATCGTATAGGGATATGAGTATGCTGGCCAGCCCTCCAAGCTCTTCTCAAACCACTGAATAGCCACTTCCAGATGTTCTTGATATCCTGGCTGAAACTGTCTTCCCTTGCCGAGAAGAATCTCCCCAATACGGTATGATGATTCGTAATTATCCGACCTGACCGCAACGGCATCCACCAGAGCTTCAAGCCGCTCTGTGGAAAATGCCGGGGCAGCAGCAGCCCTTTGCAGCAATCGCATTTCCTGATAGCGGCTCCATAAGGGCATGACCAAAAAGGCAGTCAGCAACAACACGATGGATCCAGTCACAAGCCTGTTTGGCCACCATGACTTCCACCAATACCCTTCAGTGGTAAAGCGTAAGTGACTCACCAGCACACCCGCCAGCGTGACCGCCAGGATACCATTTGCAGGTATGTAGAGGTTAAAGTCAAAAAAGGAATGCACACCTATGGCAATCAATGAAACCGACCCACCCAAGACAAAAGCCGCCCGATTGCTATGACGATTTTTAGCAAAATCACGTCCTTCCCTTAGGACGTATTTTCTGGTTTTCCAGGCGCCATTCAAGAGCAACAACAACCCCAAAAACAAAACAACCCCTCCGATCATGCCGTATTCCACCAGAAGATGAAGAAAATCATTGTGCACCCAACCTGGCCTTTCCTGGATTTCCGGATGGCGATAATGCTGAAAAGCATGGTCGAATTGCCCCGGTCCAACCCCTGTCCATTTGTGGTCCTTCCACATGTCTATCGAGGATTGCCAAATGAGTGGGCGCACGGTCAGAGACTGGGTCTGATCACGACGGAGGGTCTGATTCAAACGTTCCTTGAGTCCCTCGGACCGATCAACGACAAAATAACCACCCAGAAGCAGGCAGACCAATGCCACGGCAGCCTGTATACGGTATTTGCGATGCCCAAGGAGCATCAGGAGAAACGTCACAATTGAAATGCCAGTAGCTAACCAACCTCCACGTGACATCGTGACACCTATGCCCGCCATGATGACCAGACAAGCATAGCCTAAAAACACCTTGAACGTGGCGTTCAAACGTCCAGCGAACAAATAGGCCAATCCCAGAGGCAGTACCATTTCAAGAAATCCAGCCAGGTGATTTGGGCATATGTAGGTGCCCGAACCCCGATTTGCATACTGAAGCGGCTTGGAAACCTGCCAAACTGTGTTGCTATGAGTGATGTATTGAAAAAGGGCATAGGAAGCAATGAGCATACCTAGAAAAACCAGCAGAAGTGAGAGAAACTGGGTCACTTCCTGACCATGCAGAAAATTGACTGCCAGAAGGAAAACAGCCCCATACAGAAAAATACGCAGTAGTTCCTGTTCAGCCGAGTAGGAAACCCCTGCAAAGCGATACTGCCACAAAGCCAGCAGCATGAAGGCGAGGACAGCCCAGCAAATCGGAGGCCAGAGCAATCGGTAGCGCTTCTGTGTCAAGATCAGAACCAGCCACAGCCCCAAAGCAAGCGAAACAAGCGAAACTAGGAGTAGAAATCCCGAGGGGTAAGCAGCACCAAACAGCAGGGGGCCAAGGAGAATGACGCATCCAAGAATTGCAATGATACCCCATTCAAGGGAGTTGCCCTTGCTTTGTCTGGCCATGGCTACTCCTTCCACGCATGGACCACAATCCGGTCAAAACGCAAACCACTCCAAAACTGATGACCGCGCTTCCATTTGTAGTAGGCTGCCTTGGCGATTCTCCAGGGAAGCGATCTTACACCTGAGATAACCTTCACTCGCTTGAAGCCAACGGTTCTCAACATTCCCACCACGGCAGCGGTGTTGGGACCACACCAATTGGTGGGATCCTGCCCGACCTCATCAGTAGGATAGAAGGCAATGGCAGGCCGCCGGTGCCAGAGCATGTCGACCGCCGTTTCAAGGATCACCATTTCCTTGGTGACACTGGCCACTTTTTCAAGTGAGAGTAAAGGGTGGCGCATGTGATACAGCACTCCAAGAAAAAACACAACATCATGCATTCCAACGTTTTCCGGTGTAATATCCAAAATATCCACCACCTTTTCCTCAACCTTGGAGCGCAGCACTGATTTCGCCAAGTCAAAACCTTGTTTCCCGGCCCAATCAACTCCCCCTTGCCAGATAAAACTATCAGTAGCCAAAACTTTCTCAGCACCACGTCGCTCGGCCTCAAAAGCAAAAAAGCCATCCCACGAGCCAATATCCAATACAGATTTCCCCTCAAAGGTTGCAGGAAACGCCAATCTCTGAAGCTTTTTGGCACTGTTATCCTGCCCCGGCGTCACAAGACCACTTCCAAGATTGATTGAATGATGCCATTGGATGGATTCAACCTTCTGGCGAATGTGTTGTGTGTCTGTTTCGGGTTCGGCGCTCATGAGTTTGCTAAGGGGAATTCTATCAGAATAAAGCGATCACAGAAACGTTAAACGGGGCTCAGTCGAGGAGCTGAAGCAGGATCTGCTGCGACGGACTATGCAGCCTCTCCCGATGGCTCGTCCACGAGGAGCCGAGCCAGCAGATTGCGCCGACAAGCCAGCATCATTCCTGCCTGGAGCGAAAATGTTTTCATGGCATACTCCGCATCGCCATGAAAAATAAAAAAAGCAATAATGTTCGCCATCCAGGAACTGGTCACGATGCATGTCACACGTGAAAAGTGGTCCTCCACACCGTAAACCCTCAAATAGCGCACCAATCGCCAAGCCACAAGTGATCCAGAGCCTAGAAAAACTCCCATGAAAATGGTACCGAACAAACCGGTATTCACCATCAAGCCAATGAAACCGTTATAAAACCGTCCCTGATTGACATGAATCTGGACCTGAGTGGGGTCCCAAAGGTGGGAAAAATCCCTACTCGGCATCCCAAATCCTCGCCCCATCCAGTAATACTGAGGCATGAGTCGAAAACCAGCATCCCTCAGCAATCGTCGCGTCTCAAGTGTTCCTGAACTATCAGAACGAGCCATGCTGTTGATCTTGACACCTGGGATATATGAGAGAGCTCGTTGGGCAGAAAGTGGCATCCTCTGGATATTGCTGATAACGATCACCAAACCCAGCAAGAGCGATGCCCCCACCATGGCAATGTCTCCGAGACGATAAAACCTCTGTGTGAACGCAATGAAGAAGAAGGCAACAACCAGAATCAAGGAGAGATACCGATGGCCACTCAACAAACCCATGGCAAAAAAGGCTATGGTCAGCGGGATCAGATAGATACCTTTACGGGAAAAATAATCCCGAAGATTGTGGAATACAAGGATCAGGAATATCAGGCCTTGGCTGACAATATTCAGGGACTGATAACGACGAATCCCACCCCCCTGAGCCATGCGTTCAAAGCTGGCAGCATCACCTGGGAGCTCGAAGAAATTGAGAATAAACCAAAGACTGGTACCTTTTCCTGTAGCGAACACAAAGTCGGAAACAAAAAAAGTTACGGTAAGCAGACATTGTACGATAAAAAGGCGAATTAAGACCTTTTCCTTCAATTTGAGCATGATGAAGAGCAGTGGGAAAATAGCGCAGGAAAACTGTTGAAAATAAAATCTACCCCCCATTTGTTCACTTCCGAAAATCCGAAGGCCAAATCCACGGTAAAGCATGGTGATCATCAGGATCGTGCAATATCCAATGATCCCTATAAAGAGCCAGCGATGCCTACGAACCACTTCGGCAGTATCGGCGGAATATTTCCGTAGCGAAACCGTGATAATAAGGCCAGACCACCCCAACAAGGCGGCGAACTCCCACATGTAGGGTCGTCCCGGGAAGTAAGGCAGGATCAGTGCAGAGGTGTAAGTACTCAACGAAAGCACCGCGGCCAAGGTGCCGTGGTAGGGCAACAGAAAAAGCCAGGCAATAGCGATCAGGGCAAAGGCCAATGTGAAAATATTGGAGGCCAGATAGAAGCCGATCATCATCGCACACAGGCCGATGGCACCAAACCAGAAAATTTGCTGGAAACGGATTCTACTTTCAAAACTGCTGGCCATCGCCCTTTACATAGAGACTCATACCCTCAATGCAATCTTTTTCTTGGGAGGAGTGGACATCAGAAGGTCATGGCAAGATGCCAAGATCCGGGATAATGAAAGGTTTCGGTAAAACGATCTTTCCATCTTCTTTGACGCATTGTGGAGAAACATGGGTCAACCAAGCTTCGCAGGGTTCCCCAGAAATTGGCGTGTAAAAACCCTGAAAATATCAGTTCGAGAAATTAACAAGCAGATGACCATTCGCGATGGAAACTCCCTGAATGACCAAGGAACCGGATGAGCCAGATGAATCAAGTATCTTAAAGAACTGCATCTCTTCGTTGGCGGGTACGGTGATGTGTCCTGCGTCAATCACCGCATCCGCAACCGCAGTGTAGGGACCATTCAAAGCAGTTGCCCCCAAGATGCTGATGATTGGGCCGGAGGCTACTTCCAAAGCGGGAGTGAAAAGTAAATAATTAAGGGCTGTCGTGTTATTGACCCGGTCTTCATCCGTATCTCCAATGGCAATCCGAAGGGTGGTGACCCCGCCGAGGGTAAGCTTGACAGGATTTCCATCGACATCCTTGAGAGGTATGAAACGATAGTTGTATTTCATGCCCATGTTGGGAAGCATGAAGGTTCCCAGACGTGTCACAGTCTGGTCAAACACCTTGGAACCGCTGGTCACCTCATCCAGATGAATGGCCTGCATGGCGCGCCCCGCCGCACGCAAGTAGACATTGTAATCACCCTCGGGAAAATCGCGGGTGTAGTTCATCCACTCGCCTCCGCGCGTGCCCGTAACCTGATACTCAGGAATCTTAAGGTCGCTATTTGCCTTCCTTAAAACATCATTCACTACTGCAGGGGAGGCATCAGATTCGGAGGAGCCCGCCTGGGTCGCTACCGGGTCATAAACCCTGAAAGCGGCCTCCTCCTCAGTACCCGGAGCATCGTTATAATCAAAGAAATCAATTTCAGGCAATCCTTCACGATCCAGATAGCCCGTAGAGGCGTTGACGCCCTGACCTGAATCACTGAATCCCGAGGGGGCAGGGTTTTCCAGGTATTTGCCACCGTCAAAGTTATAATCCTCCGCCTCGATCTGAACAACGTTGTCTGAGCTCAGAAATGCCTGTTCAAAGGTATCAAAAGTCCATTCTGTTCTGGCCAGGACAGAATACTCAGGAAACTCGATCACGGCATCATAAACACGATTGGATTCCAAAGCTTGAAAATCAAGATGCAGCATGGAGCCATCCTTTGCCATGGAAACCTCGCTGGAGACATCCTTACCATTGAGGTAGAGTTTGAAAGCTGGTATGGACACCTGATCCTCGGCAAGTGCAATGGAGCACTGCAGTCCATTCTTCGCGGCCTGATACGCGGCACGGCTGCCGGGCTCCAAGAAGACAACACGGGGCCTCTCCACAAAACCATACCAACCATGCGTGCCAAGAGACTCCGGGGCATCGGGTGAGGTGTAGTAGTTGTCGAAGGTCGTGTCAGCAATTCCAATTTCCGCATCGGTCGGGCTGCTGCCTGCGTAAAAATTAAACAGACCAATCTGGCCTTTTTTGTATGTTTCGCTCTCCCCCGAATAAGCAACGAGGGGGAGGGTCAAGTCGAGGTGGTCGTATACCCATCCGCGAAATGTACTCCCAGCAACGGCGGCCACAAAACGGTAATTGTGTCCAGGTTCGAGACTAAGCCTGGCTGAACCAACCGCACCTGCATTGGATTCCGCGCTCACCATACTGAACTCAATCTGGCCTCTCGCTCCTGAATTGTTCTGCGGGTTGTAATTCATGACATAGCCTGTCGTCTGGCCAAGACCTATATTTTCCGCACGAAACACAAATCCAAACGCCTGCCCAACCTCGTTATTCCAATCCAGGACATCAACGGCGGCATAAAAATCAGTGTAAATATCGGGTAAAAGAGAATAGCTGCGAGCCGGGCCGGCATCCTCCACGGGTGGAGCCGGACTCAGCATCCGATAGGCGTAATCACCCTTTATCGTTTCGGGAAGTGTGAAAACGGAACTGGCTCCCACGACATCCAGCATGCTGTAGCGCTCCCAGCCCACATCATCCCCATCGTTGAAGTTGTCCTGTCGGATCTGGGCAAAAGTTTCTGGTGGAAGTAAACAGAGCGCACAGGCGACCGTGGAGACAAAAAGGTAGGTCAAGTGGTTCATGAGGGAATGATCATTACAAAATTCATGCAAAAAACAAACTAAAAGAAGATGATGGATACATTCATGACTGGACAATGAGAGGTGGTGGCGCCTGAAAAACTGGCCCAAAACGAGTGAGAAGTTTTCAAGCATCAAAACGACTCACAATGAAGCAACAATGCCCATTTAACTGCCTACTGCCCCCCCAACTGGCTCCTTCATAAGGTGTGCCTTGGAAAGCTTCATGTCATTTCTGCCCAGAACCCCATATCGACGCATCTGAAACGAGGGTCTTCGTTAGGCAAATCCAAGTCATCTCAGCACCTCAATATCCCTGAGGAAAATCCAGAATCACTGGATATTTACCCAGCCTGTTGTCTCATCTTTCAAAGCCTTTACAAATGACCACTCAAGTCTCGTGTTAGAAACGTTTGCAATCAGAAGATTCCGTGGTTGATGGAGCTGCATTGATTAATGGCAAATTCCGTCCTTGAGCCAAACAGATCCCTGCAATCCGGCATGAAAACCATCATTGGTGTAGAAAGAAAAACCCCAGGGCATCTGAGCACCAAGGGTTCCCCCCCTGCTGGGAAAGGTCCTGAAAGGTTACCGGACGTGATACTCTGGAATTTGAAGAAGACCGACTTTGGGGAGAACATTGCCCCCACGAAGAACAGTGACCATACGTTGTGTGACTAAAAATCACAGGTCCGGAAAAGGAATGGAGCGAGTGAAGAGATTCGAACTCTCGACATCAACCTTGGCAAGGTTGCGCTCTACCAACTGAGCTACACTCGCATCCGAAACAGTTTTTAGTTTAGCTCGGCTCCCATTTCAAGAGTCGATTTAGTTTTTTTTGAAGAACCTTCCATTTGTGTCGCGTTGGTTAAAGTATATCTCTAGAATGAAAAGCACACATCATCATGATATCTCGGGAAACAATCTTCCATTCATTGAAGGATGCAGGCTTGATCGCCGTGGTAAGGGCAAGAAGTACGGAACAGGTCCTACCTTTGTCGCGTGCACTTTTGAATGGAGGCATCAGGGCCATCGAAATCACATTTTCAACCCCAAACGCTCCATCAGCCATTCGCAAGGTTTTTGAAACCTTCGGTCATGAGGTCATTGTGGGGGCTGGAACGGTGATTAAGCCCCAACAATGCAAGGATGCTCTCGATGCAGGTGCGCATTTCATCGTAACTCCCATCATGAAAACCGAGCTCATTGATCCCGTACATGCAGCTGGCCGCCCGATCATGGTGGGAGCCTACTCCCCATCTGAGGCACAAGCGGCCTTCGAGGCGGGAGCTGACATGGTGAAGATATTTCCAGCCGACGGTTTGGGTCCAGATTACATCAGGGCAATCAAGGCACCCTTGCCTCATCTGCCAACGGTTCCCACCGGAGGAGTCAATCTTGAGACAATGGAAGCTTTCCTCAAAGCGGGTTGTATCGCCCTTGGGGTTGGATCCTCACTGTTGACTCGCTCCATCATGGAGAGGGATGATTGGTCTGCTCTCACAAACCTGGCTCGCCAATACACAGAGCGTCTGCAATCCATCAGACAGACCCTGAAAATCAAAAACTAACTGCCCCATGCCAAAACTAACCCTGAACCAAGCACCTCTTCTGGATCTGCAATTGCCGGGCATTGCCCACGTCCAATCTGGAAAGGTACGTGAAATTTTCGACCTTGGTAATGCTTATCTCTTTGTGGCAACAGATCGCATCTCGGCCTTTGACTGCGTCATGCCCAACGGCATTCCTGGCAAGGGATCTGTGCTGACACAAATTTCCCACTTCTGGTTTGACCAAATGGCATCTCTTGTCCCCAACCACCGCATCACGCGTGCCGACACACCTCTACCAGCCATCCTAGATCCATGGTCAAGTCAATTGGAAGGACGCAGCATGGTCGTAAGAAAAGCAGAACCACTGGCCATCGAATGTGTCGTGAGGGGATACCTCGCAGGATCCGGATGGAAAGAATATCAGCTGCACCAGACCGTATGTGGCTTGAATCTGCCTGAGGGATTGACGGAATCATCCAAATTACCCGAACCCATTTTCACACCCGCCACGAAGGCAACAACGGGGCATGACGAAAACATCTCCTTCGACCAGGCGGCAGGACTTATTGGTAAAAGAACCGCTGAAACAGTCAAAAAACTGAGCATTGAGATATACCGGCGAGCCAGTGACTATGCACTGACCAAGGGAATCATCATTGCTGACACAAAATTTGAGTTTGGATACCTCGACGGAGAACTCCTCCTGATTGACGAAGTACTCACGCCTGATTCTTCCCGATTCTGGCCTGCGGCAAATTACCAACCCGGTCAATCACAAGCGAGCTTCGACAAGCAATTTGTGAGAGACTATCTGGAAAAACTGGATTGGAATAAAACCCCGCCAGCACCGGTTCTTCCAACACACATCGTGGATAAGACAACAGATAAATACTTACAGGCATTTGGGCAAATCACGGGTTGGAATCGATAGGCTTTCATCTGCATTCCCTTTTTGAGGGCTTACAGAAAAACGGAACTGCAGAAGGTAATAGAGGGAAACGGTGGTTCAGAGCGGACAAAACACCCCCTTTATGTGTCAAGTGAAACCCCTGCACGAAAAATAGCAGGAATCTTGGCCTCAAGACTTTGAATCTCAGTCACTGCCCAGGGACATATGAAAAGACAAGCGTATTGCCCCGCGGTCAACTGTCCACTATTCAAAGCAGCAGGGATTCAATTGGAATTATAGGATCATATCTTCTTAAAACGCTGACCGGAAGAATAGAAGCAGGCACGCAGGAACGTTTGTTCCCGGGGAAAACGATTTATAAGAGTGATACCTCAAGTCTTGCCTCGTGTCACTGCAAAGGGCATGGTTGTCTTTTATGTCCGACTATCAGGTCATCGCACGTAAGTATCGCCCCCAACGGTTTGAGGAGGTTGTGGGGCAGGACCATGTGACACGCACCCTTTCCCGTGCCATCGAGAAAAACAGGATCGCCCACGCCTACCTTTTTTGTGGCCCGAGAGGCACTGGAAAAACAACCCTGGCGCGCATTTTTGCCAAATGTCTGAATTGCACTGACGGCCCTCGCACCGATTTTCCAAATGACGACCCGAAGTGTGTGGAGATCTCAGAGGGGCGCTCCCTGGATGTCATGGAAATCGATGGGGCCAGTAATCGTGGGATTGATGAAATTCGTGAATTAAGGGATACCGTCTCTTATGGCCCAGCGACATCCAGATACAAAATCTTCATCATCGATGAAGTGCACATGCTCACCAAGGAGGCTTTCAACGCACTACTGAAAACACTCGAAGAACCCCCTTCACACGTCAAGTTCATGTTCGCAACCACAGAACCTGACAAGGTTTTGCCCACTATCCTTTCAAGATGCCAACGATTTGACCTGCAAAGAATTGCATCGCAACTCATCATCGACCATCTCGAAACAATTGCGAAACAGGAAGGCATCCATGTAGAGAAAAACGCATTGAAGGCAATCGCCAGAGGTGCCGATGGAGGCATGCGTGACGCCCAATCGACCTTGGATCAGCTCATCAGTTTCTGCGGAGATCAAGTAGAGGAGGCCGATGTACTATCCATGTTTGGACTCGCCTCGAGCGATCATATTTTACGCCTAGCCGAAGCTATCGTGCTAGGGGACAAACTTGCTCTCCTGAACGAACTCGATACCTTGGCTCAAAACGGCAAGGATCTTGGACGTCTACTGGCTGATCTGCAGGAATATTTTCGCCATTTGTTGATCTTGAAAGTTTCAGATAAACAAGCTGCCTTGGAGGGTTTGTCCGAGGCAGAATCCGAATCCCTGAGACGTCATGCCAAGACACTGAAGGACACTCAGGTATTGGGCTTGCTTGAAACGCTTTCGGTAACGGATTGCCGACTTAGAGAAGCAAGTGCCAAACGCATCGCGGTGGAAGTCGGGTTGATCCAGGCCGCCGAATCCCTTCGATCAACGAGCATCGACGAGGTCATCAGTGCCCTTAAAGATCTGCAGCAAACACCAAGCGCCCACCAAAGCCCAGGGGACGCCCCGTCAGCGAAAAAAAATCTGTCAAAGCCACCCAGCAGCAAAGGTGCATCGATACAGGAACAAGATCCCATCGAAAAGGCTGTCAGCAAGCAAGCTGTGGCACCTGAGCCACCTCCACCGCGCACTGAAACGCAGCAAGTTTCCTCTACTTCCGAAATAAACCTTCATGATGTATGGAGTAAGCTGCTTGCCCGCATTTCCAAGGATAATCCTTTCCTGCACAGCTACCTGGCGGAAGGGCAAGCGCTGGAAATCAATGGCCGTGTCATTACTGTCGGTTACCCTGAATCCCAGACAGATCAGTTGGATATGGTGGACAACCGGAAAAACCATGATGCCATTGAGGAATATCTGGGAGCAATGCAACATACCGGGCTGAAAATAAGATTTGTAAAATCCACTCAACTAAAGCCAAGAAAGGATAGAGCTGGATATGTCCCACCCGGGTCTCCCGATCAAACCTCCACCACGAAAAATGAGCCGGAGGGATTAACGAAACCAGATGAGCAAGAGACATTGAAAGTTCCTATTGATCCGGAAGAATTTTTAAATGATCCATTAATCAAGAAGGCCCTGGAAATTTTCAAGGGCCGTTTATTGAAGATCGAATCATCGACTTGATATTCGACCAGCTGCCTCATACAATCAAAGCCTTATGTCAAGCATCGGTAAACTCATGAAGCAGGCAAACCGCATTCAGCGTCAAATGGAGCAGGCCCAGTCAGATCTTTCGGATCGCACGGTCGACGCTACAAGCGGTGGGGGTGCCGTCAAGGTGACGGCAAAATGTGATGGATTGCTGAAGGCAATTGTCATTGATCCTGAGTCCGTGGACAAGGAGGATATATCCTTGCTGGAGGATCTTGTCCTGAGCGCCGTGAATAGCGCCCTGGCAGAGGCCAAGGAAATTTCCAACGACGAGATGGGCAAACTCACATCAGGACTCAAAATCCCTGGTTTGATTTAGTGTCACAGGGATTACCTTGTCGATGGGTGCGAAGTGTTGCCCAACCTGGCCTTATACTGTGCTCAATCTACCCCCAGCCATTCAGTTACTGAAGGCGGTTTTAAACCAGTTGCCGGGCATAGGCCCTCGATCCGCAGAAAGGATCGCCCTGCATCTTGTCCAATCGAAGGAAGACAAGGTGCATCAACTCGTCCATGCAATTCAAGAGGCCAAGGAAAGGGTTGCACTATGCGAGCAGTGCGGCGGTTTGACAGAATCCCAACCGTGCCCTTTATGCAGCAACCCCCAAAGACTTAAGGAACTCATATGCGTGGTTGTTAAACCCACTGACATTTTGAATCTCGAGAAATCACACGCGTTCAGGGGACATTACCATGT
The DNA here is from genome assembly GCA_014239995.1 of Verrucomicrobiia bacterium. Classification (GTDB taxonomy): domain Bacteria; phylum Verrucomicrobiota; class Verrucomicrobiia; order Limisphaerales; family AAA164-E04; genus AAA164-E04. The sequence goes on along the minus strand of JAAZXX010000010.1, from coordinate 3,408 downwards.
GCTTGGTGGTCAGATTTCGCCCATCAATGGTGTCGGCCCCGAAGATTTGCAAATCAAATCGCTTGAAGAACGGATCACCAAAAACCTCGTCCAGGAAGTCATCCTCGCGCTCGGGTCCGATTTGGAAGGCGACGCAACCTCTTTTTACCTGGCCAAACGACTCTCAGCTTGTGGCATTAAGGTCACGCGCATTGCACAGGGCTTGCCGGCGGGAAGCGAACTCGATTACGCAGACGAATTGACACTTGAAAGGGCCCTCCAGGGAAGAAGGGTCATTCAACATGACTGACGCATCGACTAAAGCGATCGTGTTTGACCTTGGTAATGTACTGCTTGAATTTGATTTTCAAATAGCGGCAACCAATCTTGCACGCCATGCAGAGGCATCCCCCGGAATCATCCTGAAAGAAATCAATCAAACGCCACTACTCCATGCCTTTGAGAGAGGCCAGATATCACAGCAGCATTTCTTTGAAACAGTCGCTGAATCTTGTAGTTACCGTGAGGATTTCAACACCTTCTGCAACGATTTTTCGGATATTTTTTCTGAGATAGAGCCAATGGTCGCTTTCCATCGATCCCTGAAAGAAAAAAGCATCCAAACTGCGATTTTCTCAAATACCAACGAAATGGCGGTCGAATACATCCGTAAAAATTTTTCTTTTTTAACAGAGTTTGACACCCTGTGCCTGTCTTATGAGCATGGCGCCATGAAACCCGACCTTTCTATTTATCACACTGTGGAATCGTTGCTTGGACGTGAACCAGGCAAACTGTGCTTCATTGATGATCGGAGAGAAAATGTGGAGGCAGCCAACTCCTTGGGATGGTATGGGCTGATCCACAAGGATCCATGCCAAACCGTAGAGGCCGTCCAAGGGTGGTTGGGTAGCTGAGGCTTTTGCGAAGCCAAACCTTGGTCATTCAAAGGCGTTCAAGCGACGTGTCCAGCACTTTGTAAAGCCGCTCCATCGACTCTACCGTTTCATCTCCCATGCTGGAGAGACGAAAGGTCGTACCCTTGATGCGACCATATCCTCCATCCATCAGGATCCCCTGGTCTTTGACATAGGATTGCATTTTCTGGACATCAATGACTCGTCCTCCAGGTTTGGCTCCATTATTGATACAGGTCAGGGCCTGGGACTCATACCCGGGTTCGGGAAAAAGGGAAAAACCATGCTGATGAGCCCAGTCACGCGTCATTTGAGACAATCTGGCATGTCTTTCGAAGCGTTGCTGCATGCCTTCTTCGAAAATGTCATGCACTTTGGATTCCAATGCAAATACATGTGCAATGGACGGCGTGCTGGGGGTCATATTCTTAGCGGCATTTTTTTGAAATTCCTGGAAATCAAAGTAGTATCCCCGATCCGCAAGAGTAATGGAACGGTCCAGGGCAGCTTGAGAGACTACAAAGAGACCTAATCCAGGAGGCATGGCCAGTGCTTTTTGAGATCCGGTCAAAAGAACGTCAATTCCAAGTTGATCAAAAGGAATATCGACAACAGAAAAGCTGCTGACCGTGTCGACAATGAACATCACATCCGGATATTTTGATTTCAGAGATGCAATATCATTAAGGGGATTCAGAATCCCGGTGGAGGTTTCGTTATGGACAAGAGTCAATGCATCAAAACCTCCCTGAGAAAGTTTTTGATCGATCATTTCAGGCAACACAGGGGAACCCCAATCGACTTTCAGGGCTTCAGCCTGTTTGCCGCAGCGTTTGGCGACATCGAACCATTTGTCGGAAAAAGCACCACACATACAGTTGAGGACTTTTTTGTTTACAAGGTTCCGAATGGCTCCTTCCATCACCCCCCAAGCAGAGGAGGTGCTGAGATAAACGAGACGTTCTGTTTGAAACAAAGCCTGCAGCTGAGGCTGAATGCGAGCGTACAAATCCTTAAAAGGCTGGCCACGATGTCCGATCATGGGAGTGCAAAAGGCTTTGTAAGTTTTGTTGCTGATTTCGACAGGACCAGGAATATGCAACTTAAGATGGGACATGTTTGTTCTGAGGAAGGATGGTGATTAATTTTTTAACAAAGTTCCGTTCGTTTGGATTGAAACTGCGGCATTTACCCGTTCTAACACCGTCCAGGGAAATAGGACCCACTTGAAATCTAAGGAGTCGTTGTACTTGGGTGTTACCATGGGACATCATGCGCCGAATTTCCCGGTTTTTACCATCAAGTAAAACGATCTCAATCATTACATTATCACCCTTAGCATCCAAAATGTGAGCAGTTTCCGCCTTGAGTATCTCCCCATGATCTTTGATACCTTTTGAAACCACTTTTTGGAGAAAGGCGTTTAGGCCTCGAGTATGATTAACCCATACATGATAATGTTTTCGAATGCCATACCTTGGATGAGTCAAGCGGTGGTTGAAAAGGCCGTCATTGGATAATATGAGTAAACCTTCACTCATGAAATCCAGACGTCCAGCATAGTTTAAGTGGCGAATGGGAGTATTGAGAAGTTCATGATAACAACTTCTCCCCTGAGGGTCTGCGCGGGAGCACAGGACCTTCAGGGGTTTGTTGAAAATAAAGTAGACTAATTCCTTTGGGGAGATCCGTTTTCCTTCAACACACACGGTGTCCACGGATGGATCGATTGAATCGCCTATCTGAGCAACTTCTTTATGGTTGACCAGTACTTTCCCCTCACGGATCAATGTTTCCGCGGCACGTCGAGAAAACTTACCAGACTGCGCAATGAATTTTTGCAAGCGCAGCCGCATCGTAAGTGATATATCAGGCTTCGGGTTTGGTCTTCCTTAAACCCATTACGCGATCTCCTTCTTTCCATTGACCACGTTTTTTCAATAATTCAACCCGCTCGAAGCGTTTCAAGACACTACGTTTAGTGTCCATACCGCCTGATCCTCTTAAACTGCGATGTTGGGACATAATTTAAACTTTTACTGGATGTTAAAAAAAAGCCGAACCCTGGAGTTCGGCTTGGAAATAAATTTGGCGGCTTCCTACTCTCGCGCAACCTATAGAGGCACTACCATCGGCAATGCTGCGTTTGACGTCCGAGTTCGGGATGGGATCGGGTCGAGCCACAGCTTCATGGCCACCAAAAAATCGTTGAGAATCATGTTCTCTGAAAACTACATATAGGGAAAATCAAGACCTACATTCGCTTTTGAAATCGCTTTACCACCGAAGTGGAAAAAAGCGATCAAGCCGAACGACCGATTAGTATCAGTCCGCTAAATATGTTGCCACACTTACACGCCTGACCTATCAACCAGGTAGTCTACCTGGGGTCTTCAGGGAAACCTTATCTTGGGAAAAGCTTGGCACTTAGATGCTTTCAGCGCTTATCTTTTCCGCACATGGCTACGCAGCGCTGCTTCTGACGAAACAACTGCCACACCAGAAGTGCGTC
>JAAZXX010000109.1 GCA_014239995.1 Verrucomicrobiia bacterium | reverse complement strand
GGGACAACACAAATCAATAGGTGCCTCCTTGAGAAGGTAGGTGTAACGTTCGCATTCATCGAGCGGAAGGGAAGCATCCCCATCCAGGTAGTGAAAGTGCTCCGGCTGAACCAGACTCTCTACCCGCTCCCGCATGTACAACCTGAAACTGGCCTTGGGGTTTGCCGAAATACCAAGATACTCGTCCATGTGAAAAAGCGTGACCTTGGACCAGTCAACTCCCCCCAGTTCAATCAATGTTTTGAGGAATTGTATCTGGGAGTTCCCGGTGGCAAGAATGGCCCTGACCGAGCCGTTCAAGGCAAGCCTCTCGATCAGGTATGCCCGCACAGCATGGGCCGCATTCAGGGCCATGTCCGGCTGTGAATTAAAAACTTCAACGTGCAACGCGTCCTTCTTGAAATGACGCACCGGCTGTGGAACACTGTCTTGCATGTTTTTCAGGGGTTATGACTGACTTTTTATGACGACCTGCAAGCTAAGCAAGTTGAGGAGCGCGGGCAAGCACTTTACATGCAGGCTGGCGGCATGCGTCTGCAAGGCAGGCATCCTCACCATGTTAAAACCTTGTGTCGCCTCCGCCGTTGTCTTCTTCCATACCGGGGATCCACTCCACAACACGACCCCGCCCGAGGATCCCGCTGCCAGACTCGCATGGGATTTACAGGGACGCTGGGGGACGTGTGCCCAGGGTACGCCAGTCGCACCACATTGGTTCCTCACCTCAAAACATCTGGGAGGTACAATTGGTGATATTTTTTTACTGGGCCAGAAGGCATATGTCACCGTGGTGCAACTGAGCGATCCTGAATCAGACCTTGCCCTTTGGGGCGTCTCAGAACCTTTCCCACATCATGCCCAGATGTATCCCAGGCGCGGGGAAATCGATCAACGGATGCTGGTCTTCGGAAGAGGCCTTGCACGCGGGGAGGCTTTCACCCTGGAAACCACCTTGAAAGGCTGGCGTTGGGGAAAGGGTGGCAGTGCCATGCGCTGGGGTGAAAATGTAGTTTCCGAGATTGCAGACGAACCGGAGCTTATTGAGCTTGGCCTGGGAGAACTGATCGGTGCTGAATTCAACCAGAGCGGCCTCAAAAATGAAGCGGGCCTCAGTCCATGCGATTCCGGGGGAGGCATATTCCTCATGGATGGTGATGAGTGGAAACTGGCTGCCGTCAGCTATGCCGCCGGTGGGGAGTACAGCATCGACGGGGAGGGGGATAGCTTTCTTGCCATGCTTTTCGATGAAGGAGGACTGCATCGCCTGCAGGAAAGCGAACTGACCGGTGAACCGGAATGGAAGTTTATCCATGATGAGCCCGAAGACCAACCCAGCAGCATCTGGGGAACGCGATTGATTTTTCGCCACGACTGGATCCATCAAACTCTAGAAACATGGCCCCATCCAACAGACTCAATCCGACTAGAGTCGGCGAAACAGGCTTCGGGGCCTTTCAAGGAGGAAACCGAATGGACCCTGGGGATTGATCCTTTGGCCATTGAAGTCACTGCGCCATCAGAGACACGTTTTTATCGTGTTCAAGCCACTTCTGCACTGACCCTGCTCTCCCCAAGGAAAGAAGAGCAAAAACTCATTCTCCCCATCACAAGCCTCAAGGTAGAGAAAGCAAGCAACTAAGCTTCATACTTTGGCAAGATGTGCGCACGTCTCACGCCCTGGCTCAGGCAATCCAGAGTTCAAGTCCTGCTTTGCCGCGCATACCTGACTTATCGATTCCAGGGGCTGAACCAGCGTCTCGCGGTGCTGAATGCCGAGGCAAATATCCTCAATCGTATCCCGAGCTGACCTTGACTGCACAAAAAGATGCCTATCCTTGCTGTCTCGCTGGGGGGTGCTCATCCAAGGCCATGTTTTGGTTAAGGGGATAAGACCACTCTGTCCGATGGGGTTTGGGATCAACTCTCCGGGAGAGTGACCCTGAACCCACCCTGGAGTTCTACTGCGTCATTTATCTTCCCCCCCGTGTTTCCAAAGGACAATGACGTTTTCGGTTTCACCTCTCTCGACGGACTCATCCAGCGGTGTTTCACGGCCATGATGCCTCGCATTCACATCCGCAGCAGACACAGTGGAAAAAGCCGATGGAGAACCAAACGAATCATGCAGATGTAAGCTCGCGGCAATATGCTTTTTGCATAGTTTTGATATCCCCCCTTTTTGAACCATTTAAATACGAACACAAATACGGTGTATTCTCCTGAAAAAAGGAACTACGGTTCCGGAGGCTTGAGCAAATCCGCCTCCAATGGTCTTCCTGTGAGCGACTTAAGGAAGGCAACCAGGTCATCGATTTCCCGCGCATCCAGGTGAAGCGGCTGCAGCGATTCCTCGCGATGCCCTACCGCTGGTGTATCAGGAAGTGTGGAATAGAACACCACCACTTCACGCAGGGAATGGAAGCGCCCATCATGCATGTAGGGGCCCGTCCCGGTAACATTCCTGAGGCTGGGTGTCTTGAATTCGCCCAGGTTGTTATCTTTGGGAGCCACATAATGAAGGGATTTGTTGGCTTCCATTGAAGGGTTATCGCTGTGGATCCCCTTGCCGTTGAATGGATCTTTCCTGACCTGTTCAATGGCCGGGAATCGCCCCTGATCAAGAGAGCGTCCCCCCCGATTCAGCCCGATGTTGTGAAATTCATTGTCCGTAAAATTAGGACCTCCATGGCACAGGGTACACTGGCCTTTTCCCGTGAAGATCTTCATGCCGCGCAGGACCGCGTCCGACAGCTTGCCCATACCATCTGCATCACCCGCCCGAAGTGCCGCTACAAAATGATCAAAAGGGGCATCGGTGGAAATAAGCTGACGCTGAAAGGCCTCGATGGCATTACCGATATGGCTGAAAACACGGTCCACGGCAGTCCGATCCAATGCCGGAAACGATACCCATGCCTTATGCATCGCATCCTGTGGGTTGTCTGGCACGGGGCGCGCATCGACCACATCGGTTCCGCCGCTCAAGGCAGGCAACATGCCGAAGACCGATTCGTATGCCTTTAAGTAGGCCGGGGTATCTCGTATCAAACGGTAGGCTCGAAGACGACTTCCGCCCATTTCTGAGGGATGCTCGATGGGCCCCAATGCCTGAGACCAGAGGGAATCCTTGCGTCCGTCCCAAAAATACCAGCGTTGGTAGGCAACGTTCCAAAGCGAAGGTGCATTGCGTTTGACCTGTTCGAGGCCCACAGAAAGGGCTTTTCCATCCGTCCATTCATTCGCGGGTTGATGACATGTAGCGCAAGAAACCTCTCCATTGGCCGAAAACCGGGTATCAAAGAAAAGCTCCTGGCCCAGTTGCGCAGCAACCGGGTTGTCAGCGTCCTGATTGGTGGGTTGTGCCGGTCTTGATGGCAATGGGGAAAGCGACAGGATTTCAACAACATTGGTGCTGGGAAGGGTGATATCACGTATCATCACTGGGCCCGGAGGCCCGTGCTGCCTCTTGCCACAGGCACCCAGACATGGCAGCAAGGCCAGGAGAAGGGCTGAAGATCCTTTCATGGAGCCCTACATTTTGATTGGAATGGTCGCACGGTCCGGGATGCCATCCTCCATCACGTCGACAAAGAGTTCCCACTGACCTCCCATATGAAACAGCAATCCCTCCACCTTGTAGACACCGGGAGAAACCATGGTGACCTCCGGCTGGGTGTTGATGCCATGGCCATGAGCAGGCATGTCCGCATCCACCACAACAGATAATCCGGGCGCAAACTCCAATCCATCCTTTCTGGACAGCAAAACGTGCATGACGAAATGTTCATTTCGAGGAATCGGATCGGGCTCAAATTCGTAACGCACAGTGTAGTCCCCGCTGGCAGTGGTTGCGGAGTCCAGGGTAGGCTCTGGCTCCACGCGACATCCCCCAACCGGAGTCAAGATGAGGGCCACCATAATACAAGATATCCATTTCATATTCGTTTACGTTTGATAAGGAAAGCGCAGGCGAAAGAGATCACAATTAACAACAACAAACTCAAGGCCACGACTTGCCAGGGACTTGCCGTTTGGGACTCCTCCAAAGCAGACGCCTCTTCTGGGGGTAGCATGGATCTTGGCGCAGGAAGATCAGGGCCCCGCTCGAGGTATCGCATGGCAAAATGCCGGCTGTCACCCACCATGTCGCTTGAAAGCATCAGGTTCTGTGAAGTCCCAGCTGGCTGCATGCTGATTGTGTAGTCCAGATCCCGCGCCCTGTGAAAGGCAATGGAGGATTGCTCTGGAAGATTGGTGATCGGTTGATCCGAGTGTTTGACACGATAACGCACAGTTCCTCTGGGAACCTGCCATGTCAAGCGCCAATCGCCGACTGCAAGTTCATCCACCTTGATGGGCAACCAGTGCCACGTATACTGACGATGAATACCTTTCACCATGCCTGTCACCGCATTGTTGGGCAGGATCTCCGCCCCATCCCTTTGAAGCCATTGTTTGCCTTCCTTGAGCAGCGATGTCTCACCGGTAAGTCGATAACCCTCTGCATAGAGGAGGTCGGACGGGAAGGTATCCCGCCCCAGGTGAATCAGGGATTCCATCCGGTCAAGCCATCTGTCGTGAAGGGCAGGCTCAAGCCCCCCCTGGCGCAACACATCACCCATCAGGGGCAGGGTATGATTCCCCAGAGGAAGAAGGTTTTTTTCCTGGTGAAGGCCTGCATCCATCAGCGGCCCTAGCCCCGCCAACATGGTATCCCGAGGCTCGATGGAGCTAGAAAGAAGGTAGGCATTCCAGAGCCCAAACGCCACATCTCCAGTCAAGGTGTCATCCGGTTCGAGATGCTCTGCCCAATCAAGGCCCCGTTCTCGGAAAGCCTCGTCACCTGTCAGAAAAAACCAAAGGCTGAAAATAAACGAGGCGTCGTGGCTGTAAGGATGAATCTCTCCAAGAGCATGGTCAGGAACCACCGTTTCAGGAAACCCTTTACCTGTTAAATTTGATAGCCATCGACGCATGGCCATCATGGTGACCGGCCTCGGCAGGATGTCTCCACCCATGATGGCATGCAAGTATCTGGCGGCCTTTTGGCTTGAAATATCCGCTGCCTGCAGATCAACCCGTTCCTCTCCCTTTCCAGCCAAGAGGGGACGCTCAAGGCAACGTGCATCATTGTAGGCATGGACAGATATGGCTCGACCTACAAGCGGATCGAGCATGGCGTATGAATCCTTTCCTGTGGAGAGATCCACGGCGTGCATCTGCCGGACCAGCATACCGGGACGCATCTCGATCATCTCTGAAATCCCTTGCCGGGACTCCTGCATCTGAAGGATCCTCACGGATTGGTCACCTGAAACAAAATGCTTGCCCCCACGCCCTGATGTTTTCTCTCCAGCCTCCTGCCAGGAGTTACCAGGTTGGAGACTGAGTGTTGGAAAATGAATAGGCAGCATCCCTTCGGAACTGGAAAGATCTGTGGCGGCTGAAAGATGCAGGACGGACTCCACCATCAACCCAGCCTGGCCGCGGAAGGCCCGGCAGCGACGTGTGAAAGTCAAATTTCCTCCCGGATGACTGTAGGTTTCAACCAGGCGCAGGGTGGCTGTCACCGGACCATTGATCTCCATGAAAACCTCCCTCGAGTGCAGAGCCCCGAGTTCCTTGCCATCACTGGACAAGTGCATGGAGAATGCGGGCAGCCCCTGGTCCTCCACACTTTCCACTTGGCACAAGATCCGTTCGCCCAGGAGGATCTTGGCCCGCATGCTTCCAGTATCCAAAAAGTAGCCATCAGCGATTTTGCTGCCCACCTTGGGCAGGGCTGCCACTGCTTGCCCGGTCGTGAGATGCAACGCGGCACGATCCTCCTGCGGCGGCACGTTCACAATCGCCTCCACGAATATCCATCGCATGGAGCCATTCGGCCAATAGCTCAGTGGTCGAAGCTGAAAGGATTCGGCCCCAACAAGAATCAGGTCTTCGAGGTCAACGGGATCCTCAGAGGAGGGCAGTGGTATCCCAAACACGGCTGGTACTGCCTCGACCCCGAAGATACCATCGTTGTAGACCGCCAGTGGCACCATGAGATCGTGTCCAGCCCGAAGGGAGCAGACGTCGAAGATCCAACAGATCAGGGCCACAAATACCGTCCTGCCGGCCAGGGAGCTCAATTTAGAGAGCGGTGACCGGAGAACCCTTGCATCAATCCAAGGAAATAGAAGACACATGCCTAGCCTGGAGCTCAGTCTACTCTACGAACCATGCAGGCCCCGGTCGGAGCTAGCTGGTGAGCTAACGGCTCCTCTTTTCCCTGCGAAGTTCAGGAGGGGCTGAGAAATTGATACCCTTGCCATTGTCAAACAGCTGAAACATCCTCATACCCTGATGGGTGTCCACATGTGCATCAGCGTAGAGGTAGTTGGCACGCCCGGTGGTCTTGTCCTTGTTTTTGTTGGAACTCCCGTGTCGATCCGGCTGGATGTCATCGATGACATCACGCCAGGTGGGCCAACCCGCACGCCCATGAGTATGGTCGTGGAGGATGTCCATACCCTGTTCCTTGGCAATTTCGAACACAATGATGGTCTCAGTCGGATACTGAAGTTTATCCAGCAGGTGTGCATGATCGGGCGGATTCGCGGGCTGGAACCCGGCAATCGGTCCTGGCTGAGTGGTCCAGTCATTGATGGGATAGCTGGTACCGTTTTTCTCGATGCGTTCCAGGGACTTCTTGTCACTCGGGCAGGCCCGAACCTCATCACTGTTACCAACATAGGGAAGGATTTGACGAATCCAGAGCTTGTCCGGATCATCGTGAAACATGTTGCTCAAAGGCATGTGGCCTTCGTTGTCATCCGCATACATCATCGTGGCGATTCCAATTTGACGCAGGTTGGAAACGCATTTGATCTTTTTAGCCTGCTCTTTTGCCATCGAGAGCGCTGGCAACAACATACCAGCCAAAATGGCAATGATTGCAATGACAACTAGGAGCTCGATGAGGGTGAATGCGGATCTACTTTGGGTCGAAATCTTCATAAAAACCTGATCTTTGATGGCTGGATGAGCCAATTAGTTAATGGGACGAGACAAAAATAAATCATATCACCTCTTTTGCAAGCCATAAAATGAAGATGTTGACCACTTGAAATTCGGCGGAGACCATCGTTTTTAGAGACTGATCTGAGGAAATAAGCAACCAATGACCAGGAACCTGCGATTTCTTGCCGCCCGTGCATAAAAAATCGTTTAAGCAAGACCTCAGACAGTTTACGATGCCAACCTCTCCATGAAGATCAAAGCTCATCGAATGAAAGGGAACACATACCTCAAAGACTTGTCTCACATGTGCCTTTGGATGGCCTCAGCTCTATCAGCAGGCCTCCTGGCAACAAAATCCGTCGAGGCTACCCCATCCACCACCCCCCTCCATTTGCTGTTTGTTATGGCAGATGACTGCACCTACAGCGACCTGGAAGTCTATGGTGGTCAGGCGAGAACACCCCACCTGAAACAACTGGCCAAGGAGGGGATGCAGTTCTCAAGCTGTTTCCAGGCCGCCCCGATGTGCTCCCCAACGCGTCACTGCCTGTATACCGGGCTGTATCCGGTCAAGTCAGGCGCACACCCGAACCATACCTTTGTGAAGGAAGGCACCCAGAGCATCGCCCACTACCTCAAGAAAGCAGGGTATCGTGTCGCGCTGAGCGGGAAGACCCACATTAACCCGCGTGGGGCCTTTCCCTTCGAGTTTTCCAGCGCCCAGGGCAAGGAAGGCGGGGGCGGGAATCCGGATATGGATACCGTCGATGCGCTCTTTGCCCATGCCGCACGCACAAACCAGCCCGTGGCCATGTTCGCCTGTTCCAACGAACCTCATACTCCTTACACGCGGGGCGATCCAAGCATCTATCCTCCAGAAGACATCGTATTGCCACCCCATTACGTGGACACACCGCAAACGCGGAGCGCGTTCTCGAAATATCTGGCCGAAATCAGCTACTTTGACAAACAGGTCGGCCAATGCCTTTCCCTGCTCAAGAAGCACGGTCTCGAAGACAAGACGCTCGTGATGGTACTCAGCGAACAGGGTAACGCCTTTCCGTTCGCCAAATGGACGTGTTACGACAAGGGGCTTCAGAGCGGGATGATCGTACGCTGGCCGGAAAAGGTTGCAGCAGGCAGTCACACAGATGCGATCGTTGAGTATGTGGACGTAGTTCCAACGTTCATGCAGGCCGCCGGGCTGACGCTACCCAACGTGCTGGAAGGTCGATCCTTCGTCCCGGTGTTGCTGGGATGGACCCAACGCCACAAACAGTACAGTTTTGGCCTGCAGACCACGCGCGGCATCAACCATGGTTCGGACCATTACGGCATTCGCAGTGTGCGTTCAAGCCGTTACCGCTACATTCGCAACCTGACCCCGGAGGTAACGTTTCAGAACACGATGATGCGCAGCGACTGGTGGCAATCCTGGCAAAAAGCAGCTGAGAACGGATCCAACCATGCCCACATTTCAGTACAACGTTTTCAACAGCGACCAGGCGAAGAACTCTATGATGCCATGCGTGATCCATGGAACCTGAGGAATCTCGCCGAACACCCCGAATACCAAGAAATAAAGATCACGATGTCCAAGGCACTTGAGGCTTGGATGGCGGACCAGGGTGACCAGGGGCAGGGCACCGAAATGGAGGCCCTGGAGCGGCAGTGGAAAAACAGAGCACGCTGAGACTTCCGCTCTGCCGAGTCGCTGGAAACAATCGACGCACTGGATGGTCTCAGTGAAGATTCACCGGGTCGATATCCACCTGAGCCTGAACCCCATCAGGCAGAGAGAGGGTTTCCAGAATCACGTTGAGTTGACGGCTGAGCAGCGGCATCCGTGCCGTTTTTATCATGATCTGGTAGCGATAATGGTTTTCCGCCTTTTCCAGGGGAGCCGGCGCGGGTCCTGCAAGCGTCAAGTCACTGATCGCGACCTTTGCCTCAATAGTCGCCTTCAGGTGCCCACCACTGAGCTGAACCTTCTGCTCGTTTTTGCCCTTGAGCGTGATCATCGCCATCCTGGTCACCGGCGGATACCCGGTTTCCTTGCGAAAGGCCATCTCCTGTTCATAGAAACCTTGAAAATCATGTCGACGCGCATACTGAATGGAGGGGTGGAAGGGCGTTAATGACTGCACATAC
>JAAZXX010000108.1:231-9158 GCA_014239995.1 Verrucomicrobiia bacterium | reverse complement strand
GATGATTGCAGCAGATCAGGCAGTTCCTGCTCAAAAAATGGGACCACAGACCGTCCTGCCTCCAGGGATTCCAGACTTTCAAGAGAAACTGAAAGGCCAAGATGTTGGTGAACAATGGATGCCGTCTGGTTTGCTCGGGGATAATGGCTGGCAACGATGCGGTCTGGCACCAGTTCGACACGCCGGAAAAACGGAATCATGGCCTCGATGCGCCGGACACCCTCTTGTGTCAATCGCCGTTCCCTATCCGACCAACCCGTAGCAGGTCCGGGGTCTTCGGCTATTCCATGCCTTAAAAGGAGTAATTCACTCATGCTGTTTGCCACCTGTTTCAATCAAATCCCCCTCCATATCGGGCTCCCCATGAAAGGTCACCTTAACAAAACTCACGGATTCATCCCTGAATCCAGGTTGTTGCAGGAGCCATTGCCTGATGAATCGAGCGAGTGATTTCCGGGCTTGGTCGCGCACAAGAACCATCAACGATGCCTGTTCGGCATATTGAACCATGGTTGGCGTCAACTGCTGCTCAAGTGCATCCATCTGGCTCTCTGCATTGAATCGCGCCCATCCATTCTCCATCCGTTTTTCCATGCGATGTGTATGAATAGCCGGCGGCAGCATGCTGCGTAAACGCGGCGCGCGCACACGACATACCTTGCCGTCCATGCGCATTTCCCACGCGTCATTCAAGTCCACATAATAGCGGTAGGTCACAGGAATTCGGATTTCTACGAAAGTGGTTCCAAGTGAAATATGATCCCATAAGAGCGCCAGAGTGTCTTCGGAACGCAGTGTTTCGATCCGGTCTACTTTAGCCAACTCTAGGCGACCAGCGCCCGCATCAGCGATTTTTGGGATATCTGCTAGAAAGGATGTTTTAAGGGAAACAGAATGCTTTCCTGATATCACTTGCTCCATTCGATCGAGCAATCCGCTGGTCAATCCCACGGCTTCGGAGAAATTTTGATTAAAGAACTTTCCAAACAGCAAGAAGGTCATCATGCCAAAAAAAGAAAAGATGGTGCCCAGGCCCAGAAAAACAATAGGCCATCGGTATGCCATCAGCAGTTTTCGTGAAGAATCATTCATCTTGAACCTCAAGCTACTGCCAGAACATGCGTGTCACAACAACCAAGCCTACCGGCGAATATCCTTCTCATCGCAGCTCTTCATCCGGGTTTGCGTTCATGAAAGCCAAACATCAAAACAATCCAAGCAGGGTATTCCAAAGCTTAATGAACGTAGATTCCTTGAAACCAGTGACTACAGCTCACTCATCACTCGAGGGATCAAAGAGTTCCTCTACGTTCGGGTCTTCGTCGGCAGCTTCAACATGATCCGCTTCCCCTGAGTTTTTTTTCATGAGGTCATCTCCTTTTTCCACGAGGCGAACCAATGGCGGACGAACAGCTCGCCCCTGGAAGGTAAATCCGGGAGCTAAGGTTTCGGCAACAACAGGGGCGCTGTACTGCTTATCTTCATCATTGAGCACCTGATGCAATTCCGTATTGTAGGAAGCACCCATCTCGGCTTCGTGCTGTAGCAAGCCCATGCGGCGCATCACATCGTTGACAGCATGTTGGAAATGGGTAATTTGTTGAATCAGTTTGGGCTGTGCGGATTGCACTGCAGCCTTATGCAGGGCAAAGACATGATCCAGCATTCTTACAACTGCCTGGATCCAGTCACGCTCGTTACGTCTCAGTTTCTCTGCCTCCACACGCAAGTGCTCCTTTTCAGCCACGTCCATGCTCTTCATGACTTCCGCCAAGCGTTGGGATTCCTGCGTCATCTCTTGCGATACCTGCGATGCGTTTTGAACTGTTGATAAACAGTGATCCTGTATGGATTGCCACTGCCCGGTCGCTTGCCTGATGTGGGTTTCCAATTGAATCAGGATCTGCAGCTGCTCAGCAACACTATGGAACTCGCTGATTTCCTCACGTTTGAGCTCTGCCCGGTATTCGAGCAGAAAGGGAAGCGTGCTGAAAAACATCCCTAGGGCAATGGCACCCACCACGGTAAATAGTTTGTAGCCATCGGGGAGCCCTCCCACTTCCATGATAATCCAGCCCGCCATCCCCAGAAGGAGAAGGTCCCCAATGATGAAAGGGGCCTTAGCTATGCGTTTATCCTTAGAAACCGTCATGATAAATTCGGAATGTCCGGAGTTTGTCCAGTCATGTTGGAAGGTACCACCCAGGCATCAAATTCCGCATCTGTCAGCAAATCAAGGGAAAGGGCGGCTTGTCTGAGGGTGGTATGTTCAAGGTGGGCCTTCTTGGCAATCTTGGCTGCGTTTTCGTATCCGATTTTAGGATTCAGCGCGGTCACCAGCATCAGGGAGTTTTCGAGGTTCTTCTGAATTTCCGCTGAATTGGGTTCAAGTCCCACGACACAGTGGTTATTGAAGGATTCACACGCATCTCCGAGATTACGGGCCGCCATTAGAAAATTAAAAATCATCATGGGTTTGAAGACATTCAGTTCGAAATGACCGTTCATTCCGCCCACTGAAATGGCATTGTCGTTACCGATGACCTGGGCGCAAACCATGGTCAACGCCTCACATTGAGTGGGATTGACCTTACCCGGCATGATTGAAGAACCGGGTTCGTTGGCCGGAATATGCACTTCTCCGATACCGCAACGCGGACCAGAGGCCAGCATGCGAATGTCATTTCCAATCTTCATCAAACTCACCGCCAGCATTTTCAACGCCCCCGAAGCCTCAACGATGGCATCATGGGCGGCCAAAGCTTCGAATTTATTGTCAGCGGTACGAAAAGGCAGCTCAGTGAGTTCCGCGATTCGCATGGCCACTTTTGTGTCGAACCCTGGAGGTGTGTTGAGCCCGGTTCCGACAGCAGTCCCCCCCAGGGCCAATTCGGAGAGGTGATCCAAGGTTCGATCAAGGGCACGAATACCATGGTCTAACTGGCTCACGTAACCCGAAAGTTCTTGCCCAAGGGTCAAGGGCGTTGCATCCATGAAATGCGTACGACCGATTTTGACCACGTCCATAAAGGCTTTCGCCTTTTTGGCCAAGGTGCTTCTTAAAATCCTGATCTTTGGAAGCGTACTCCTGACAAGCATCTGGTAGGCAGCGATATGCATCGCAGTTGGAAATGTGTCGTTGGAGGATTGAGACTTGTTGACATCATCGTTGGGGTGAAGGACTTTATTCGAGTCGGCCAAGCTCCCACCCTGGATGACATGAGCTCGGTAGGCAACTACCTCGTTGACGTTCATGTTGCTTTGGGTGCCACTCCCTGTCTGCCATACCACAAGGGGGAATTGATCCTCCAATTCTCCATCAATGATCTCGTCACATACCCTGGCAATCAGTTCAGCCTTTTCTTGGGCAAGCACCCCGCAGTCCATGTTAGTCAGTGCTGCTGCCTTTTTGAGGCAGGCAAAAGCCTTGATAATTTCGCCCGGCATCCGCTGCTCCCCAATCCTGAAATTCTGAAGTGATCGTTGAGTTTGTGCTCCCCAGTAGGCATGCTCCGGGACTTGAACCTCCCCCATGGTGTCGGTTTCCAGTCGATATCGCTGGTGGTCGTTCATATTCTTTGATGTTGTCAATCTGAGCGTTCCGGGTCATGTCCAAAACGGTATTTCACCCGCTTCACTGCTTACCATGCCCAAGCTTTTGTTGAAGAAATGAGATGGAGGAGCCAAGTTCCGGGATGTCGGTATCGCGCCATTTGATAAGCCACAACAGTTGATACTGGTCCAATTTGGCCTTTGCATTCAAGGGTTCTGACTCGACTAGCTCCAACCCCTCTGTTTTGTGATAAACGGCCAGGACGAAGCTGGCAATGGCATCCGCTTTATCGGTCTTGAAGATTGCCAATTCCGGGGAGGTGATCTTGCCTGCAAATGGAATGGGGATTTCCATGGAAGGCAAACCGAAAAGCGAGGAACGGATATCCATGCCAAACCCTCGATTTCGCACTTCCACGATGAACTCGGCATCTTCCCCGGAGTTGACGAGGATGGCATTTTGTTGGCCGATTTTTTCCCGAATAGCCCCAATGACATACTCTTGATCCACACTCTGAAAAAAAACAGTCTCCAAAAAGACCTTGTGGCCGGCAAGCAGGCCTAAGTCCATTTTCTCCAATGCATGATCTGCCGAATGACTGAGAAGCAGCAACTCACTGGCGGTTCGTACGGGCTCGGTAAGTCGTGAGGTCTGGCACCCGGATATCAGTAATGCAACGAGCAGCATGAGGCCGACGGGTGTGATGGGCTTGATGAATGATGTGAGAATCATGTTTTAATATTTCGAGCTATTTTAAATCAGAAAGGAAGGCAGAAGAATATCAAGATTCTCCTTCCCCTCCGCTTGAGTCGTCAAGATGGTTACCACCATTGACCAGGAACAACACGGCCATCCGAATCGCCAGACCGTTGGCTACCTGGTCCATGATCACACTTCGGTTCGAATCGGCAATTTCACTGTCAAGCTCCACACCTCGATTGATCGGGCCAGGATGCATGATCAATGCATCTGGACGGGCCCATGACAACCTTTCCTGGTTGAGGCCAAAAAGTTTGGTGTATTCGCTAAGACTTGGAAACATACTACGTTTTTGTCGCTCATGCTGGATACGCAGAAGATTGATGATATCAGCATTGGAGATGGCATCCTTCAAATCATAGGTCACGCGACACCCCATGGACTCAAGTGATTTAGGGACGAGAGTTGGAGGGCCACAGAGAGTCACTTTCGCACCAAGCTTCTGTAGACCCCAAATATTGCTGCGCGCGACCCGACTAAAAAGAATATCTCCCAGAATGGTGACACATTTCCCACGTAGGTCTCCCTTGTGTTCGCGCATGGTGTACAAATCCAACAAGGCTTGGGTCGGATGGGAGTGGGCTCCATCGCCTGCGTTGATCACAGAGGCGTTCACAACACGGGAAACAAAGTGCGCCGCGCCTGCTGAGCTGTGTCTGATAATCAGAATATCCGCACTCAAGGCCTCAAGATTCTTAACAGTATCCTTGAGTGTCTCTCCTTTTTTGAAGGAGGATGCTTCCGCGGTAAAGTTAACGATGTCCGCGGTGAGACGTTGCGCGGCAAGTTCGAAGCTGATGCGCGTGCGTGTGGAGGGTTCGGCAAATAGATTAACGACGGTTTTACCACGTAAGGCGGGAACCTTTTTGATAGAACGAAGGCCTACCTGCTTGAATCCTTTTGCCGTATCAAGCACGGTCAGTATTTCTTCACTTGAAAGACTGTAAATATCCAGAAGATGCTTCCGTTCCCAACTCATTTGAAAGTCAAATATACGCCGACACCGGCCTTTTCTTCCAGAGTTTTCACCACAATAAATTGATCATCCTCAATTTCAAGCAGCTCACCCACATAATCCGGTTGAATGGGGAGCTTCCGCTGCCCTCGATCAAAGAGGACGGCCAACTGAATCCGACGAGGGCGACCAAAGTCAAGCAGCGCGTCCATGGCCGCACGTATGGTGCGACCACTTTGAAGAACGTCGTCTACCAGGATGACGTCCTTACCCTCCAGATTGTCCGGAATGCTGGTTGGCTGGAGGGTCGGGGCAGGATTATCGCTCAGATCATCACGATACATACCAACATCCAGATCCCCTGAAGAAATATCCAACGAAGGCCAACGCTTTTGAAGATGCACTTTAATGGTTTGTGCAACCAGCACACCTTTCTGTTGAATTCCTATGATCGCCAACTCACTTCCTTCCGGGTGCTGCAACGCGATGGCTCCCGCCATGGATTGAACCATGGCGTCCACCCGATGGGTGTCATACAGAAGTTGCGCATCGGTCAAGTTCTTAGGTTGCATAAAAAAGTAAGTAAAGAGGCAGCGGGTTCGGTTCCCGGCATTTTATCAAGCGGCATGGTCTATCGAAGAAATTTCGAGGGGCTTGAAAAGGGAGATCAACTCACTATCTGTCTCGAGTGCCTCCAGGAAGCTCGGTGATTAACGATCCAATCCACAAGTGCCCTGTCAAATCCGATATCGAACCCGGCTTTCTCGGATTCAATCCACTTATGTTTGAGAATTTCGTCACGTTCGGCCTGAAACTCCCGATAGAGGGAGCGGTTTCTGACGAACTCAGCATTTCTCGAGTCCTTTCTTTTGATCTGTGCCATGACAAGCCGAACGGTTCACTTAAAATGATCACATATCATATGGATATCCCCACTTAGGTTTCAACCAAAAAGGAAATTTTGATACCTCTAGATATTTGGGAGGAAAATCAAAAATGTTGCATTTCAAGAAGGAGATCACAACGATAGCGTGAAATGTAGACGAAGAGCCTACATCCACACCATGCCACTACGCCTGCAAAACTATATTTAAGGGAATTGCTTACTGAGCATAAGGTAGTGACATATCACCTGTCGTTCATTCGCGCATATTTAAGTTTTTCAGAACGGGGTGGTGCTTTCATGTGATATGGTCAAGAGGTAGATCGCTTTTTCCCGTGGCGTTAACCCACTTTAGGAACTGCTTTGGAAACCACACCAAGATCAGCACATCCTAACCTGCCTATTGGAGTCCATTCGACTCAGGAATCCAGGTTTCGAAGCTCCAGACACGATACCATCGAATCTGAATTTCCAACCTGATAGAGATTTGGATTCATGTCAGAAGAACATCATGGAGGAAGTTGATGGATTAAGCATGACTGAAGGCATCTTCAACGAAGTTCAGCAACCAAGCACTCGCATGGACTTCCGGCAAGTTCAACCATCGATACCATTTTCATGTTGCCCAGTCATCTCAACATCCTTAAAGCTAACAGTAACATTAAGGATATGTTGAGGGATCTTTTGACTTTTTACACAGGGCTTGCCACGGTCTTTTGCTGCAACGCACAACAGGCAATCGAAGCGGACCATGCGCGCATTTCCTACGGACAGCATGACCGACAGGTGATGCACCTGTGGTTACCTCAGACGCCTTCCCCTTCCCCTCTGGTTGTACATTTCCATGGAGGCGGTTTTGTAGGAGGTGATATTCGGAATAAAACAAAAAGCAAGAAAGCGTCCACCTTCATTGCGAACGGAATTGCCTACGCTGATGTCGAGTATCGTCTACTCAAGGAAGCCATGCTGCACGATATTCTCCGAGATGGCGCTCGAGCCATACAATTCTTACGTCACCATGCGGTTGACTATGGGTTGGACAAAAAACGTGTGGGAGCCTTTGGAGAATCCGCCGGTGCAGGAGTCAGCCTGTGGTTGGCAACCCATGATGATCTTGCTGATCCCATGGCCAAAGACCCTGTCCTGAGGGAATCCTCGCGCCTTACCGTGGCTGGGGGGTTCTCAGTACAGGCAACTTACGACCTTGTACAATGGCCTTCCATCCTGGATCTACCCGAAAACGAAACTCCCTATATGAACATGGTTCATTACTGGAAAAACCACCTCTCCGGTGCACAATTCGAGTCTCTTCGTAAGGACCTGGACATGCTACTACATATGGACAGTGATGATCCCCCCATGATTTTCACGCACGGTTCGCCGGACAAAGGTGTACATAGTCAACGTTTTGTCGACATTTTAAAGGATCGTGCCGAACAGACTGGGGCACAACTTCAGATTCAGGATGATCGTAACAAGCTTCTGAAATTCATTACGATAAAACTAAAAGAGGCTGGAAGAACCATAGAGCCACAGAGCAATCAAAAGCTAGTCTTTCCGAAACACTGGGGAAGACCACCCAAATTTCAAACCCGTGATTACCGCAAACTGCCAGGCGACTTTGGCTACGGGAGCAGCACTTTGGCACATTGGATCCAAAGCCATATGAAAGCAGACCTCATCGTTAAAAAACCACGCTAAAACTTTTTGAAGAAACAAATTTCAAAACAAGACATTGCCCCCCAAATAAGGGACTTGCGCCAATTCCAAACCCTCATTCTCCCAACTGCGCATATCCAAATCGACCAAAGCCCTCGACTGGGAGTATCGAAAAAAGCAGTTCAACTATATGATTGGCATGCATTGCCGTAAATGTCTGTCTGCCCCTCTCTAACAAATCTTAGCCCTCGGGAAAAGGGATAGATACTTTTCATCAAGCCCATTCAAGAAGGTCTGACTTACGGTCAGTGGACGTCTTTCTCGCCAATTTCGAAAGGACCAGTAGTCCTGAAACCATTTCCGACTCACGGTAAGATACAGAAGAGGCCGCTCAACCAGGCCTAAGTTAGGCATTCCCGAATGCCATGTCCTTATGTCCCAAAGCAAACAATCTCCGCATTGAGGATAGTGAATGACAGCTCCTTTATAGCTTTCGGCATCATCAACGGCTGGCACCACATTGGCATCTCGGTGGCTTTGGGGCCATATGGCAGTTGATCCCGTCTGCTCACTTAGATCGATCAGGGGAATAAGAACCGTAACCGCATAGCTTGGCAGAAATCTACAGAATTCCGGAATTCCAGGAAACAGGTCCGTATGATCTTGATGAATATCCTGCTGAAGACAACCAGGCATCTAGGAAACAATCCCAAAACTTTGAATAATGAGCTGTTCCCCTAAGATACGTCGTAGAAGGGGAAAAAGGAGAGATGAATCATACAAGCTTGGATGGTCGAAGGGATGGCTAAACACCACCGGATAAAGAAACCGATCCCCATATCCAACGTCAAAACGAACCGACTGAGCCTTTCCCTTGTCCCCCACTGCATACACATCAAAATAGGCATTGTGTAAGCGCTGAATGAGATCCTTGGAAAAGACTCCTTCAATCCGCATCATACCTTCCTGGTTAAAGGATGATTCCATCCCATCCAGAAAAGCTTTATCGCGATTGGGCGCAAACTTATGATCATCATCTCGAAACAGGTCTGAAGTATCAGGGTCCTAAAAAAATAGCGACGCTGTTTGCCAACGCAATGACTGATCGATCGAGTCCA
>JAAZXX010000108.1:0-221 GCA_014239995.1 Verrucomicrobiia bacterium | reverse complement strand
TTGGTTTGCGGCTTATCATGGGAGACAGTCAGGCAGCAGAATCTCACCTTGATTCCTTAACCTCGAATTAGCATTACCATCTCTAGTTTTCATACTTTAATGGTCCCTCAGAATATCCCTTGTTGTAATGAAACACCGGTCGCGGTACACGTCTGTGAGTGCAATGAGATTGTATAGTCATGGACAGTAGAATATTCAACAAAAAGCGTATTTCAGACCTT
>JAAZXX010000107.1 GCA_014239995.1 Verrucomicrobiia bacterium | reverse complement strand
GTGTATCCAGATAGGTGTGCAAACCCTTTTGTTCAAGATAAGCCAAGGCTTCCATGGAGATACCGGAGATACTCGTTTCCGTCAGTCCTCGAGAATCGGCACGCCATGAAAGTTTTCCCACCATGGCGTAATAGTTGAATAATACCTCTGAAAGCCGACTCCGGTACCAATTGCCTGTACAAATGAACAATATTTTCTGCATCTTGTAATCCTCAGGTCCATTCTATCTGTTTACAGATGTTGATGAAAACCTTTTTAGTTGCATAAAATACAGTCGTCATCATCCCGCAAAGGGCAATGCTTCCCGCTTGTTTGCATCGGAACGACGGCGCAGATGTCAGTAGCACACTCCGCATATACCTTCTTGCAAGCCTTGTCTGCTTTATGATGCATCAATGAGATCCTTTTCACACGGCGTATTTTTCTACGATCCAGTCTGGTATGATCTCTGACCGCTGTGTTTTCAGGCTGACCAGGGAATAATGGGAAGATCCCTGGCACACTTTTTTCTCTCGTGGCTTACTGAGTATTTCAAATTGGACAAAGACCCCTTTGCGGTAGAAATCCTGAATCCACGTGCGTACCGTAAATGTATCGCCCAGGCCAAGTGAGCGAATATATTCAATCTGGAAAGTGCGTACATACCAGCCGTAACCGGCCTCGATGAAAGCTTCCATGGAGATACCATAGCAGCGTTTCATTTGATCAAACCGGGCCGCCAGCACGTAGTCCTGATATTTGCTGGCGTGGACGTGACAAAACATGTCCAAATCATCAGGACGTACGGTCATCGCAGTCTCGTAGGCGGTTCGTCCAGGTTCAAGTCCATGGAGGAGCTGATCTCTCATGCGTTTTGAGGAAGGGATGATGTTTTGACGACGGGTCTATTCAGATTGGTCGATCAATTTGAGTGATTCGGAGATCACGATTTCACCGGTTCGCTCCCCGAGGGAGGTTCTCGTGATGTAACCATAGCGGCGAAAGCTTCCCCAGTCCACGCGCGTCATGATGTAGCCGAAGGCGTCATTGGTGAGTCCAAAAAGAAGGTTATGGTCCCCCTTCATTTGTCTTTTGAGGTAATAACCTATGTTTGGGAGTGCTTCCCCGGGTATAGTTAAGATTTGCGCATTGCCCAACTCGATCAGGTTGATTGTGGTTTCAATCTGCCTATTTGCATCCAGTTCAAAGTCAAGCGGAGAGCTTTTGAGTATGGCCAGCATTTCGTTTGAATCGATTGGAAGTTGGATGCGCCTGGTGTGTACCTTGAGGTGAGCCGATGTCTGCTCATTTGCCTCATCCACGATCTCCAGCGCTTGATCTGCCAGTAGTGTGCCAATTCGCAGGCATTCGTCCCATGTGCGAGAGTCTCCCGCTCCGGCCTTGCGGTTATCGGCCGTTACCATGCCGCCCAGGGCACTATTCATGAACATCGCCACTCCACCAGCTTCCATCTCAATCCTCTGGGTCAATGGCCAGACAAGGTCCGGGCTGCAGATCCCCACGTTGGCACCCAGTACCTCCGGATGGACGGCATAATTGACCAGGGTAACCATGGGCTTACCTTCTATTGAGCTTGCCTGGATCACATGACAGCGAGGGTCATAAAGTTGTTCAGCGTAGGCGTTGTAGGCGATTTTTCCCCTGGCCTCTCCTGTGTTGATTTTCAGCTTTACAGGGCTCAGGGAAGCCAATGCGGCGTGAATCGCTCCAGCCATTTGATCGCACACAAAGTTCCAATAACTTGGATTGGCTCCGTTGCCCCCTTTGCCGTCTGGAAAACCATAACAATCCGGTGCGCTATGTGTGTGCGTGGCTCCAATGAGAATGTGGTCAGCGGGTAACCACTTTACCTTGGCGCGAACACGGTTTCCAAGCGCCGCAGGGAACCCAAGAAAATCGGAGGATACAAACACCACCGTGGAGGCCCCGTGTTGCAGGGCGAATGCCCTCACCGTAAGGTTCCCCCGTTGCTCTGTGACCGGATTGGATGGGCCTACGCCTCCTGATACCGGAAGAAGCGGAGAGGGGGTTACATCCCTGACTGCAACGCCGGCAAGGTAGTCCTGGGCTTTCAGTGCATGTGTGAGATGCATCAGGAAGATGCCCATCCAGAGGAAACTCCATTTCATCCCGCGCATCCTAATCGATATGGAGTTACTAGCAAACAAATCCACAACTGCGAGTTCTCCTTGCCAAGAGGGAAAGGGTATGAAAGCGTGAGCCATCATGAGTCATGATATTTCCATAAACCTTACCGCTTTCTGTATGGCTGCCTTGTTGCTTGCAGGCTGTTCGAAAACAGATTCCGAGATGGAATCGAGGACTGAATCTTTCTTACAGCAGGGAGAAAACGAATCCCTGGTCCAGGCCGCGCACGAGGTTGATTCTCAGTTGGCATCACCCGTGGAACCGGATGCCTTGTTGATGGCTCCGACGGAACCCCAGCAGCTTGCTTTGAGTTGGCCTGATGGGAAACGCTTTATCTACG
The DNA here is from genome assembly GCA_014239995.1 of Verrucomicrobiia bacterium. GTDB lineage: Bacteria > Verrucomicrobiota > Verrucomicrobiia > Limisphaerales > AAA164-E04 > AAA164-E04. The sequence continues at coordinate 6,712 of JAAZXX010000107.1, read as the reverse complement.
AAGTAGTCATTGAACAGGTAACCTCGGCGGGGGAGTCCCCATTTGCTGTGGCCATGAACAGCAAGGCGGATCAGCAGTTTACCTATGCTATTACTTCGCGATTGGATGGAGCAACAGGTCATGTGCAACTGGAACTGGAGTTTCTTTCCGCAAAGCTGAACTTGGACATGATGGGTAACAAACTGCAGTATGACAGCACCTTGGAGGAGGCGTCGAAATCCATTGACCCGATGTACTCCATGTTGAGTGGGCTGGACGCCATCATGGGTGAGAAACTGCTGATGACACTGACCCAAAGTGGGGATATTACCAAGATGGAAGGGCTGAAGGCCATGTATCAAAAGGTAAGTGCCTCGCTTCCCAACCAAGCTCAGGCCATCGCACAGGGCATCGTGCAGGAGGACCAATTCAAGCAGTTGGTCAGGTATCCCTTTTTCCCCACAAAGCCTGTTTCAGCAGGCACATCTTGGAATCAGCGCTACACTCAGGTTTTTGGCATCAGTGGTGCCATGGAAATGGACAACACCTACACCTACAAAGGGCAGGAACAAACGGATCAAAAAACGCTCAACGTCCTGTCTTACGAGGGTAAAGTGATGGCCGGAGAGGAACAAAAGGAGGAAATGATGGGGATGGAATTATCCATGATGGGAGGGAAAAATGCGGGTGAAATCAAGCTCGACACGATGCATGGCTACATCGTGGCATCTGAGGGTTCCCAGGAAATGACGATGCGCATGCGCATTCCTGAGGAGATGAGCGCAGGACTCCCGGAGACTCCCGATATCAATATCACGATGAAACAGCTTATTCGACTCAAGGAAATCAGTGATGTTCAGTGACCGCTGTGCCAACGGTTCCACCGGGAATTATTTCTCAGGAACTGCCTCGCAAGCGAAGAGGATCTGATTGTTTTTTTACAGATTTTCACTCGCAGTGGCCCGGGCAGTTTCAATGAAATCGAGTGGTTTTTTTCAGGATCCTTCCCTTTGCGTCCAGAATTAGAGTCTGGGCGCCATGCCGCCTTGCAATCTCCATGGAACGCTCTGGGCCCATGACAAAAAGTGCAGTTGCCAAGGCCTCGCCTTCTTCCGTTCCATTGGAAATAACAGTTCCCTCGACAGGTTTCCTGGTGTTTGGATCAATGATATGGGCCACGCGTTTCCCTTTAACCCAGTAGCCACGTTGATCATTGGCGGTGGTGGCGGTGGAAGCCCTCTTGATTTTGGAGAGTTTTTCGACCTCGCTGATTTTCTGGTCAACAGGTGTGGTAGTTTGGTCTGACTGACCCAAGGCATTTCCTTGAAGGGCAATCCCGCAGAGAGGTACAGGATGAGGTAGGCTGATTGGGAGATATATGCCATGTCATCAAGCGATCGAGTCGATGGCATGATGTTGTGCTTCATTGGTTCCTAACGGTGTAGACGACCAAGCGTATCTTGAGTCTGAGGTGCACCATGCGAATGCTAAATGCAACAGAGACCCAGTCCCATAAAGTATCCACAAAAAGTGAATCATCTTTGAGATTGAATTTCAATGAGGGAGCATGGGGCGCCAAGCGGGTGCTGAGCCAGGCCGAGCCAAACCAGTCGAGGCATTATGACCCAACTTAAAATCGGAGATCCTCAGATTCCTTTGGCTGTAGTAGCCCTCGACGTTGTTGAATCCGTAAAAAGTCGGTGAAAAGGGGTCCACAAGAGTGACATCCGCCATGTCTGGAACGGTTAATCCTGTGAGGTGATATGCGGTATTGACAAACAGTCGCCGAAGGTCGCTATCCAGCATGTCGACCGAGGCTCCCAGCGTCGTGCAGAATGCCTGGCCATGACTCTTGCCGTTTGGAGCAGAGTATTCACGAAGCCAGGCCAGCGGCATCATAGGATTGTTCTTGGCCCCGAGGATGACTGATGAGTCCTCGTCAAGTGAATCTGTGACCGCTCCCCGCAGGAGTATGGTGGACTTGCTGGGGTCCAGGTTGCGGATGCCATACACGTCTGTGGGACCAAAAACAGAGCCTATTCCGCTGAGAACAGGATGGTTTTGATGCTCTTCCACGATCATCCCCCGTGTTCCTTGCACCTTGTGTCGCCCATGGTGGCTGATCCAGGTTTCACCAAGAATTTTCAAGCCAAAGTCCGCCCATCGCAAATTTCCGGTTTTCCCATTTCCCCGAAAGGCATGGGTTGCGGTTCGAAAGCCCATGACGGGTTTTCCTGCGTTCAGATACTCCGCAAAAAAATGATATTGCTTCTCGCTGAGTTGACGAAAACGTGTCCCGATAATCATCAGGTCAGCATTTTTTAATGCTTCAAGACCATGGATGTTCTGTTGATTATTCGGGTCGATGTAACCTTTCTCCGGGTCGGTGGAAAACAGGACGGTGCAGTCGAAACCGTGCCGTTGACTGAGGATTTTGCCGAGCATCGGACAAGTCTCTTCGGATCGGTATTCTTCATCACCCGCAATCAGCACGATGCTTTTGCCTTGGCCCGGGCCTTTCTTACCCTTGAAATGAAGCCACTGGGCTTCCTGGGACAAAATCGAAATTGGCAGCATGCAGTAAGCGGCGGTAAGGGCCAAACCACGCCATAGTAGGATCTTTGCTTTCATGAGAATTGATAAATTACAATGTCTCAGACAATCGGCATGATTGCAATATGTAAACATGGTTGCAATGAGCGTTCAAGTCATGGGGGTCTTGGTTTTTTTGACCAGATGAATGCCGTTGATTTGCATTTTCTTGTCCACGGCCTTGCACATGTCGTAGATGGTCAGTGCAGCAACGCTCACGGCGGTAAGTGCCTCCATTTCAATGCCGGTGGAAGCGGCAATTCTTGCGGTTGCGATGATATCGATTCGATCACGTGAGGCGCCAACAGACATTTCTACCTCGCAATGTGTGATGGGAAGAGGATGGCATAAGGGAATAAGCTCCCCGGTTTTTTTGGCAGCCATGATGCCTGCCAGACGGGCGCACGCCATGACGTTTCCCTTGGCCACCCTATTGGATTCGATTTGTTGAAGTGTCTCGGGTTGAAGGCTGATAGAACCTTTGGCAACCGCTTCTCGCAGCACGACAGGTTTCTCTGTGACATCCACCATGGATGCTTCTCCTCTGGTATTAATATGGGTCAGGTCGGACATAAATGATAGGGTATGGTGTTTCAGCATCTCTACGATGCAGGACTGGGCTTGGAATGGTGATTTTGCTTGTAAAGACCATCTTCATCACAGCGCCATGTTCGGACGGCGTCCTGCATCTGTCGGGTGGCTTGCAGTCTTGGCTTTACAAACTTGGGTCTAAACCACGGAAAAGAGCCCACTAGGTCATGTGTCACCAGAATTTGTCCATCGCAGTGTGGTCCGGAACCAATTCCAATCGTGGGAGCTGAAGTGACTGAAGTGATCTTTTGACTCAGGTTTGGTTCTACCAATTCGATGACCAGTGCACATACCCCCACCGTCTCGAGGAATGCGGCGTCCTCGAGAAGTTGTCGCCTCTCGTTCTCTCTGCGCCCCTTGATCTTGTAACTGCCTTCCTCCAATATGTGCTGCGGTAGCATCCCCAAATGACCAACGCAAGGGATGCCCGCATTTCGAATCGCTCGAATTTGCATGCCGATGTCATGCCCTCCTTCCAGTTTTACCGCCTGTGCACCAGCCTCAACAAGGCGCCGCGCATTCCGAACCGCCTGCTCAGATGTCTCGTAACTCTGGTAGGGCATGTCACCTACAAGGCAGGCCTTTGGTTTGGCACGGGCAGCTGCCCGAATGTGGTGGATCATGTCCTCCATGGTCACATGAGTGGTGTCCGGGTAGCCAAGCACGACCATTCCCAGAGAATCACCAACTAGAAGCATTGGGATACCCAGTTCGTCCAGCATGCGTGTCATGGGATAATCGTAAGTGGTGAGAGCCGGGAGAAACTGTTTTCCCTTGCTCGCCCTGATAAGGTCTGGAGTCCAAGTATCCATCTTGCGGACCCACTATTCACGTCCGTCGATTGTTTTGCAATAGCCGGAATGTTTCATCAAGGGATGTTCTACACGTTGACGGGTAGCGTATCCTTCCAGATCAGGCGGACGGTTTGGCAAAACTCTTCGGCACCGTATTATTGAACCGTTTCATGGCTTGCGTGTGTTACGATCTTGAAGCCAGCGAATATCCGGATTTCCCGGGGACCGTAATTGGCTGGGCATGGAGGCTATTTCTGGAAGCAACCCGTTTTTTATCAATGGAGGGATTGTGTCCGGATGTTGCCATCGCTTGATCTCTGAATGTCCATCCACGAAGGACAGCGTACCCGCATTGTTGTGATAAGAGGCTGGAAAATCAAAAATAATGATGTCGTCTGGATGATGAGGGTACCCTTTCATGCTGACCAGGAAATTGCCATAATTGACGGCATCCTCCCTGACATCCATGAACAAAAAAGTTGAGGAAGGCCCCGGGTTGATGAAGTCCGATTGCTGCTGATATACTTTGTAACCAAACCAGTAGACCTGCTCTCCTTCCCCCCAAGCACCGCAGTGAACATTCATGGCCATGGAACGTACCCGCGGCAATCTGTTGCCATCGACAGTGATGAAGCTTTTTTCTGCAGGGCATTTAAAAATGGCTGATGACTGAAGATAGGGCCACAGTGGACTTGTCTTGATGTCTTTTTCCACCTCCCAGTTGGAACGGTTTTCGGGATCAAAATCCATCAAGCCGCGCACCCAGGCAGGTTTCACGGGCTCCGGACCACCAGCATCACGGGGATCGCTGGCTGCCGTGATTTTGCCCTGGTTATCATCCGCATACTGCATCCAGGCATAGGTAAGTTGCCGATGGTTGTTCAGACAGCTGATGGCGTGGGCTTTTTGTTTGGCTTTACCCAGTGTCGGCAGGAGCAAACCAGCCAATATGGCAATGATGGCAATGACCACCAGCAGTTCGATGAGTGTAAAACCGGAGGCCATCAAACACCAAGCTGTCTTGCGGTAAGGCCGGCAGATGCGCCTTCGCATCTTCCCTGGATGGTCGTATGGGCTTTTCATACCTAATGCCAACTCCAGATAGCTAACACCTTTTCGAACGAATAGCCACTTTTAAGACTTCAAATTGAGATCTTTGATATAAATACGAACGCTCGGTTAACCCGTCATCAAGGCCGCGGGCACGAGTGCCCTTCAGATTTCAGGCAAGGATGTTCTGTATTACATTACCGTGTACATCCGTGAGGCGGAAGCGGCGTCCCTGAAACTTGAAGGTGAAGTGTGTGTGATGGATTCCCAAGAGATGCATGAGGGTCGCCTGGAAATCATGAACATGTACCGGATTCTCGACGATATTGTAACTGAACGCATCGGTTTTTCCATAGGTCATGCCACCTTGGATGCCTCCCCCTGCCATCCAGACAGAAAAGCACTTAGGGTGATGGTCACGACCATAGTTATCATGGGTCAACGCACCTTGTGAATAATTTGTGCGTCCGAATTCACCGCCCCATACAACGAGTGTTTCCTCGAGGAGTCCGCGCTGTTTGAGGTCGGTAATAAGGGCGGCACATGCCTGATCCGTATCCATGCACTGTCGTTGAATCCCAGCTGGAAGATCGTCGTGCTGATCCCATCCACGGTGATAAAGCTGAATGAATCTCACCCCTCGTTCTGCCATGCGGCGAGCCAGCAGACAATTTGCAGCAAAGGTGCCCGGACGGCGGACATCTTCGCCGTACATGTTGAAAGTTTCGTTTGATTCGTCATTCAGGTTCGTCAGGTCCGGGACTGACATCTGCATGCGATTTGCCAGTTCGAACTGAGCAATCCGTGTGTTGATTTCCGGGTCCCCTGTTGACTCAAACTGACTGCGGTTGAGTTTTCGTAAGCCATTAAGCATATGTCGTCGGGTAGCGGCATCAATGCCTGGTGGATTGGAAAGATACAGCACAGGGTCGCCCGCGGAACGAAAACTCACCCCCTGGTGATTGGACGGCAGAAACGCCGAGCCCCACAGTCGCGTGTGCAGAGGGTCATCAGGACGAGCGGCACTGCCTCGCGACAGCAACACAACGAAACCTGGCAAATTTTCGTTCTCACTGCCAAGACCATAGCTGAGCCATGATCCCATGCTGGGGCGTCCGGGTTGTTGATGTCCCGTCTGCAGATACGTCACAGCTGGGTCGTGATTGATCGCTTCGGTGTGCATTGACTTGATAAAACACAGGTCGTCTGCCACCTCGGCCAGATTGGGCAGCAATTCGCTGAACGATGCTCCACTCTGACCGTGTTGAGCAAACCTGAACACGGACGGCGCTACGGGCAGTGTTTTCTGGCTGGACGTCATCCCGGTCAGTCGCTGTTTCATCCGAACGGATGCCGGTAGTTCTGTCCCCCGCAACCGATTCAGTGTCGGCTTGTCGTCGAACAGATCGATCTGCGACGGACCACCGTGCATGAACAGATAGATGACCCGTTTGGCGCGAGAAGACAGTGCCGTTGGCCCGGCTGGAGTGTCAGCGTTAAGCAGAGCTCCGAGCGCAGCGGCACCGATTCCCGTTGCCGAGCGACCGAGCAGCTGGCGTCTGGTGTGCAGTCGCCGCGCCTGCATCGTTGAACAGACCGCCCGCATGCAGGAATGGCCAGTACCAGCCATGTATTGCTGTTCGCATCCTGATTCAGACATTCATCGGAACCTGTTATCGTCGGGTGATGGTTTCATCCAGGCACAG
>JAAZXX010000106.1 GCA_014239995.1 Verrucomicrobiia bacterium | reverse complement strand
TTTCGGCTCTGATAAGCGACGGGTGTTTGGTTATTCATTGCGGACAGAGCGGTGGCGCTACACGGAATGGGATCAGGGACACCAGGGCCGTGAATTGTATGACCACAAATCGGATCCCCTCGAACAGGATAACCTGATCGAATCGGAGCATTGCCAGGAGACAGTTGAAAGACTTCAATTGCTGATGACCGAAGCGGTTGCCTCCAGTTTTGAAACGCCGAGTCAGATACCCACATTGAGAAAGCAGGCCTGGGCTCCAAATCTCACCCATCCCTAAATGATTCCATTTTCGCTGCTTGTGCATTGTGAGGGCCTCCTTGGCCCACGGTGCGGCATCTTTTTATTGCGATGCATGCCTTCTTGGGGTAAGTGATCTTTGTCCTTAGTGCCTTAATCCTATTTCAAACATGAAGTCTGTCACGTCATTGCTTAAATTCTGTGGAGGAGTCGTTTGCGGTTTCACCTGCTGGGCTCTTTTTTCTCCTGTTATTTTTGGCCTCGCTGGTAACATGGATCCTCCAGAACTGGATGTCGACAAGTCCCCGATGCCTCGTGCTCTGAAGCTTGCCACCAGCTTCGCACCTGTCGTCAAGGAGGTGGCTCCCAGCGTCGTCTCGATCCAGGTCCTTCAGAAGCAAACCAGCGGAACCTCCTTACTTGAAGATGGTCGCGGACTCGATCCTTTCTGGCGTTTCTTTGCTCCTGAGAACCCCCTTGCACCTCGCAGGGAGCAAGTTCCGGAAAGGCGTCCTCAAGGTGTGGGGTCTGGGGTGATTGTCTCCAAAAATGGTTTTGTACTCACCAATTATCATGTCGTTAAGGACGCCGAGACCATCACGGTGGTTCTCAACGACGGGGCAAGCAAGTATGAAGCCCAGATATTGGGGGCGGACAAGCATTCCGACATTGCCGTGCTCAAGGTGGACAGTGATGATGCGCTTGACCCGATCACCCTTGCAGACAGCAGTCTGCTGGAAGTGGGTGATGTGGTACTGGCCGTTGGCAGTCCCTTCGGATTGAGCCAGACGGTTACCATGGGGATTGTGAGTGGTACTGGTCGCAATCAACTAGGAATGATGGATATTGAAAATTTCATTCAAACGGACGCTTCCATTAATCCAGGCAATTCCGGAGGTGCACTTGTAGACGCGCTAGGTCGTCTCATCGGCATCAACACATTGATCATGAGCCGCAGCGGTGGCAATCAAGGTGTGGGTTTCGCCATTCCCGTCAACATGGTTCGGAGCGTCATGGATCAGATCGTTCAACATGGAGATGTGCAACGAGGATTGCTTGGCATCTCGATGCAGGAAATGGATGATGTCATGGCCCGTCAATTTGGCATGCAAACCAAAAGAGGGGTGCTTGTGAGTGAAGTCAACCCAGGTGGACCGGCTTCCAATGGAGGAGTTCAACCAGGAGATGTGATCTTGCGATTTAACGATACGGAAGTGACTTCACGTACCCACCTCAAACTTCAGGTGGTTGAAACGAGACCAGGCACCGAGGTTGATATTGGCATCTTGCGAAACGGAGATTCCATCGATCTCAAAATCGAGATAGGTGCCCTCCCAGAGGATGGTTACGCAGCCTTGATGCCGGGACGTATGTCACCAGGGATATCTACGGAACGAGATGACATGGAAGGTATGTCTTTCACGGATTTGACACCTTCGCAACGTAAGGTTTTTGGTGTGAGACCTGGCGTATCAGGAGTCCTGATCACTGAAGTGGATCAAGCTTCAAATGCCTTTTCCGAGGGACTGCGTGCTGGGCAGGTGATTCTCCGTATCAACCAGCAGACAGTCCGTTCTGCTGGTGATGTTCTAGAAATCATGCGCGCTTTTGATGGGGATTCCCTCCTCTTGCACGTCTGGACTCAAGGGGGTGCCAGATTTGTCGTGCTCCCATTGGACCCGTAAAATGAAGGCAAGGGTGTTTTGGATCAGTGCCCGGGAGTAGGTTGAGTTGTAATCCCTTCCTTGGAAAGAGATTGATCAGGTTTCATTTCTTGAAGTGATAAAAAATCCTCCACGAGGATGTTTCCAGATTTTTGCTTTGCAAGGGTGATAGATTCTCCAACCGCAAGTTTGAAGTTGGCGTGGAGATCATCGCTCTTCGTCTTCTCCTTGTCCTCATCGGCCCAGATAAGAGTGCGTTTACCGGCTGCAAGGACTATCCCATCAGGAAATTTCCATTTGAGTGGACGTGCCCCATTGTCGCTCAGGTAATATTCTGAAAGTTCGATTTCATGGTTCGTGGTATTATGCAGTTCGATCCAATCCTCATATTCGCCCTGTGGATCTGTGATAGTTGATTTGTTGGATGCCATTACCTCGGAAATGACCAGGCCCTGGTTCTCCACCATGTCCGGTTGAAGTGCCAGTTTCAGAGGCTTGTAGGCAGCTGTGCGTGGATAATAGGAGTTCCCTGATTTTTCAGATATTCCGCGCGCTTCAAGGTAGTAATACAGTGTTTCTCCGGGAGGGAGTGCAGCAATGGAGACTTGGAAAACACCATGCCGTTGGCGTGTCATTTCAACCCGACGGTATGGTTCCATCGGGTTGGTACTTGCGTATACAGCAAGGCTGTACAGCTTGCCGTCACCGTCACCGACCTGTGCGGTCAGGGTGGTAGCCAGTTGCCAGCGTCCCAATGTATTGTTGTCCCTTATCACGGGGCTGGTATGGACCGACGTAATCGATACGGGGGATGGTGCGATCGCCGAATGATTCAGTAGGTAATTTCCGCGTCCTTCGACGAAAGGCTTGAGTCCAGGATTACCGGAACCCTGGTTTTGCGTGATACCGCTCAGGAAGTGTTCGTATGTATCCAGCATGCGCGTATCCTGGCGCACGACCTCTTCGATCAATTGTTTGTAGGTCTCGACCATTGGGGATATTTTTTCCCAGGAAAGCCAATCCTCACTGATAGTCCTGACATGCGCCAGGTAACGTGCCCGAAGGGCATCATTTTCCAATAGGCGAAGGAGTGGTTTTTTTGCATCCTTCATGCCGAAAAGGGGATCCAGTTCGAAATTGGCAGTTTCTTGACCCTGGAAACCCGGTCCTCCAGGATATTTGAAGGTCTCATTGTTGTCGTGGGATATGATGTGGAATCTGCCACTGGGATCCTGATAAAAATTAAAATCGCTGGCGCGTACCCAGTAACCATCACGGTCGATAAATACGTTTTCCATGGCCAGAAACCAGAGTGCACCGTCAATATCCAGGTATGGATCCAAAGTCTCCTCGAGTCTCTCGATGGGGGTCTCTGCCATAGTCCTCGCAAACTCTATATAATTTCCCCAAGCTGATTCCATGTCCGTGGCTTCTGTCTTGAGTTGATAGAATCCCTCGTAATCTTCCATCCTTTCTCCGTCGTACTTCAAACCTCCACCTTGCCGAGGGCTTGCCGGTTTTTTCCAACGCACCCCCCCACGCGTGCCAAAGGCTTCTTCCAGAAAATCCTTGTTGAATTGCTGTGAGTTCACGTAAAGGCCCCAGCTTTCACCGTTGATGACCAACCTCACATAATTGGCCTGAAGGGCTGGCATGTAATTCCGGGCGATACGGCTGAAAAGCACCTCCCTCATCATCGTTGGATCCGTGTGGGCATTGAGTAGGTTGAGGGTTTTATAGCCATAAAGCTTCTGATCCTTCTCGATGTAATCCAAGCTGATATTCAAAGATTTTTTACGGCCAATGGGGACCCTTCTGCTGGAGGTGTTTCCTCGAATCCTCACCCCAACTGGGGCATATGTACGCCCATCCACGCTCATTCCCGCTGGTATCTCCACGTCGGTTCTATAAAAATCGTGAAGCTCTGTTTCCCAGTCTGTGTCTTCAAATGTCAGGAAGATAGTACGCAATACCAGTGCATCGTACAGTGACTGGTCCTCGAATTGTTGCACATCACCCGGCTTTAAGGGACGTCCAGGCTTGGTGGATTCGGAGTCAGGGTTTGCTTGCGCTGAGGGATTCAAGCCTCCAGGTCTTCCCCCACGACTGCCGCGTTGCTGTTTTGACAGTCTGGCTTCCTGACGAGCGGCTGCACGTTCCACTGCATTCAGTCTTCCATCCCTATCTTCGTCAAACTTTGCCATCAGGGAAACTTCTGTATTTCGGGTCCCGTCTGCACTCTGGGACGTAGAAGCGGAGTCTCTGGAGCGGTTGAGTCCCGCACGTTTTGTGATGGCTTCGATCATCTTGACGCGTTCACTTTCATCGAGACGTCCATCCGAGTCTGAATCGAATTCCTTGACAAGTTGCGCACGTGTCGGAGGAGGATTTTGCGCGGGCGACTGAGCCTTTACTTCGAAGGCGTGGAGTTGGAGGAATAAGAGCGAGATAATGAGCGTTGGCAACATGTATCTATGCGCGGTGAATGCATTCATGGATGGGTGATGGTAATGGCGTTTTTAGATGACCCTTAGCGATCCACAGCAATCATGCCCATCGTGGAATCGGTGGGATCCTCATTTTGCCGAATATATCACGGCATGCAAGTGGAGACGGTCCCTCAAGAGTGGTTTCAAGGGTTTTCTCTGTTTTATCTGCCGGTTATGCATATAATCCTGTTGAGAGGTCCTGCTATCCGTGGTTAATGTTGACCTGCATATTAAATATGCTGGCCTGGAGTCGGTAGTGGAACACTGGTATGTCCGACCCTGAGCGCTGCGAGACATGCCGGTGATAATGGAAACATGGTCATCCGTGTTCTGCTCTGGATGTTTCTATAACCATGCCAGAGGATGCCCAAAGCACGTTTTTCCATCTTACAACCAGATTGGCATTTAATCGTGATCTGAACCTACGCTTATGAACATTGCAGAGGAGCTTGAAAAACTTAATGAGTTGCACCTGAGTGGTGCGCTCACTCAGCAGGAATTTGAATCTGCCAAGGCGACTCTACTTGCCAAGGATCGTCCTATGGCGGAAATGCTTAAAAAAATACTGAACGTGCTGTCCTCGGATGAACGTATATGGGGTATGGTGATCCACCTTTCACAGTTCTTTGGTTACATGATCCCCTTGGCTGGCATGGTGGTCCCAATTATTATGTGGCAGGTCATGAAACATGACTCCACCATCATCGATCGACACGGACGCATCGTTGCCAACTGGATCATTACCGAATGTATCCTTCTCATCCTGTTTTACATCCTGAGTTTCTTTGTGATTGGGCTCCCCCTGCTTTTTGCCATACTTGTCCTAGGTATTGTCTTTCCCATCGTCGGGGCTATCAAGGCCTTCCAAGGGAAAACGTGGAAATATCCATGTTCGATTTCCTTTTTTCCAGTGGATTAAGATGGCGGATGTCTTCCTGGACAAACAAATCAGGGCATTGATTGGAGGTGTTATTGAATGCATAGTTCATTCATGACAAGTGAGCGTGAAGTGCAGGATCTGCGTCGAAATTACACCATGGGCGATCTCGACGAATCCTCGGTGGCCGAGGATCCTTTTGAACAATTCAATAAGTGGTTTCAACAGGCCTGCAAGGCACACATCAGGGAACCCAATGCCATGAGCCTGGCCACAGCCACGCCTGAGGGACAAACCTCCATCCGCACAGTGCTGCTCAAGGGCTTTGAGAAGACAGGATTCCGGTTCTTTACCAACCTGGAGAGCAGAAAATCACTCCAGATACAGTCCAATGCGCAGGTTTCCCTCCTCTTTCCGTGGTTGGAACTGGAACGCCAGGTGGTCATTGACGGAATGGCAGAACCATTGAGCCGGGGTGAAGTCTTCAAGTACTTTCTGACACGCCCTGTGGATAGCCAGATAGGAGCCTGGGCTTCAAGGCAGAGTCGTGTCCTTACGACGCGAAAGCTCCTTGAAATGAAATTTCTCGAGCTCAAGCGCAAATTCGCCGACGGAGAGGTTCCTTTACCCTCCTTTTGGGGAGGTTACCGCGTCGTTCCTCGCAGTTTTGAGTTCTGGCAAGGCCGTCCGAGTCGTCTTCACGACCGAATCCAGTATCTCAACCTTGGCAAGGACTCGTGGCAGCGTTCACGCTTGGCTCCCTGATTTCTGAAAGTGAACGGAATCCTATCTGGACAACTCGAGCATTCGGGTAATGGGAAGTCTGGCGCGCTCCAGGGTGGCCTTGGACATACGGATCTCCGGGGTCTTTTTTGACATGCAGTTGTAAAGTTTTTCCAGCGTATTGAGTTTCATATACCTGCATTCGTTACAGGCACAGTTGTCGGTGGGAGCTGGAATGAACACCTTCTCTGGGCACTCTCGTTTCAAGCGATGCAGCATGCCAGCCTCGGTAGCGATGATGAAGGCCGGCGCGGGGTGTGTTTTGCAGAAAGTTACCATTTTTTCGGTGGAACAAATTTCATCAGCAAGCAATCGAACTGCCTTGGTGCATTCAGGGTGTGCTACCAGTGGTGCCTCCGGATGCTTATCTCGAATGGCCAGAATACTGTCTGCTGTGAACTCGACGTGTGCGTAACAATTTCCTTTCCAGAGCTGCATGGGACGCTTGGTTTGCTCCATGACCCAGGCACCTAGATTTTCGTCAGGAACAAAAAGCAGTTCTCGATCAGGTGGAGCTGCTTCAACGATGCTTACGGCATTACCACTTGTGCAGATGACGTCGCTGAGTGCTTTGACATCCGCACTGCAATTGACATAGGCAATGGTGTAGATACCCGGGTGGCCTTCCTGAAAGGCCTTGAGCTGTGTCGCCGGGCAACTTTCTTCAAGGGAGCACCCCGCAAGCAGATCCGGCAGGAGAACGGTCTTGTCAGGATTCAATATCTTGGCTGTTTCAGCCATGAAATGCACACCGCAGAAGATAATGACTTCTGCTTCAGTTTCTGCTGCTACCCTCGCGAGACCGAGTGAGTCGCCGACAAAGTCTGCCAGGTCCTGGATTTCCGGGATCTGGTAGTTGTGAGCCAGAATTACTGCATTCAGTTCATGCTTGAGTCGCAGGATTTCTCTCGAAAGAGGGTCGCTGGGTCTTTCTGCATCTGACTTCCGTGCTTCATTTTCACTTCCTTCTCTCAGTGAAATATGCGCCAAAGTGTCACTCATCAGGATATTCTAATCGGTAAGTTTCAGCAGGGCAATCCCGTAGTAAAAAGGATATTTTCAGTGAAAGAGTTGAGCTGTTCACCTCGGGGGCAAGGAAATGAACAAGTTGTTTTCAAGTGATCCTTGAGTTGCTAAGATGGCCGTGCTGATTATGAAAAATGACCCATCAGATAAACAGATTGCTTTAACCCAGTTATCACATTGTGCCGGTTGAGCTTCCAAATTAGGTCGTGAAGACCTTGTCCAGGTCCTGGACAATCTACCCAAGATAACCGATCCAAACGTCCTCGTGGGTACGAATGCCTCCGATGATGCGGCTGTCTATCGTCTTTCGAGCGAACTCGCGATCATCCAGACCGTTGATTTTTTTACACCGGTTGTCGATGACCCGTATCTGTTTGGAGCCATTGCAGCAGCGAACTCACTGAGCGATGTCTACGCCATGGGAGGAACTCCAACGATGGCTCTCAACATCGTTGGATTTCCTGCCAAGGACGGACAATTACCCATGTCGGTGCTTGGAGACATCCTGCGTGGTGGGGCTGACAAGGCTGCCGAGGCCGGCATTCCCATTGTGGGTGGACACAGCATAGATGACCAGGAACCCAAATACGGATTATCTGTCACAGGAACGGTGCATCCGGACAGGTATTGGACCAACATCGGTGCACAACCGGGAGACAGGCTGGTTTTGACCAAACCTATTGGTGTTGGGATTATCACCACCGCACTTCGGGATGATGATGTTGACCCGTCCATCGAACAAAAAGCGGTTGAGAGCATGCTAACTCTGAATCGCCTGCCTGCTGAAATTGCTTCCAAGGTCGGTATACGGGCCTGTACGGATGTGAGTGGGTTTGGCCTTTTGGGGCATCTGTTCGAGATGCTTCAAGGTGTGGGTGCAAGGCTCCATTTTTCCACCATCCCCGTGCTTCAGGGGGCCTCCACATTGGCATCCCGAGGCTTCGTTCCAGGTGGAAGCCAACGAAATCTGAAATCACTGAAACCTTACCTGAAGTGGGACCCCCAGGTCAGTGCGGTGGACCGCTTGATCCTTGCTGATGCACAAACATCCGGAGGACTTCTTTTTGCTGTTGGCCCGGACAAGATTCAGGAACTCATGAGCCGATTACGCGAAGCTGGTCAGGGGGCTGCTGAAATTGGTGAGATCATTTCACAACACCCACAGACCGTCAGCATCATGCCCTAGGAGGTGGATTCCCGTGATTGAGAACCAGGGGCAGTGTATCAGACCAGGTTTTTGGTTTTCTCGCGTGAGGCTTCTGCCATTTCTCGTTTTTCCTTGAGCAGGTTTTCCTGAATCGACGGGTCTTTGATACCCAATATGGCTGCAGCGAGCAGGCCGGCATTTTTTGCATTGCCAATGGCAACGGTTGCCACAGGAATACCGGCAGGCATCTGTACGATCGAGAGTAGTGAATCCAGGCCATTCAAGGCCTTGCTTTGTATGGGTACGCCAATGACAGGTAATGGGGTGTGACTGGCAATCATCCCTGGCAGGTGGGCAGCCCCACCAGCTCCGGCGATGATGACTTCGAGGCCTCTGGAATGGGCTGTTTCCCCGTAGTCTGCCATGTCCCTAGGTGTTCGGTGAGCGGAAACAACACGTGCTTCAAAGGGGATGTTAAAACGGGTGCATACCTCCACTGCAGCCTGCATGGTAGGCCAGTCTGAATCGCTGCCCATGATGATACCCACCCTGGGGGATGTGGTGTCCGTTTCTGTTTGAGTATTCATATTGTTTGCCTTTCGAGCCTGATGCTGGGGCCTTGGCCCACCTTGCTTGTTTTTTGCGACTCGTGGACCTGCATCCTGGTTCCTTCAGACCTGGGTGGCGATGCGTGATACTGTCAGTTTTCTTCTGCTGGCTTGGCTGTCTCTGAAGCCGCTTCTCCGCTGTTGGGGACAAGTGCTTCCAGGCGCTTTTTTAGTTGCTCCAACTCATTTTTCAAGGATTCTTGAGAGGCCTCTACCGCCTGGACCTTGTCTCGCCAATAGGTCTTGAGATTTTCGCCAGGAAGGATCAATTTTTGCAGGGTATCAATGGATGCCTTCGCCGCCTTGTGCTCAGGAGAGTCTGGATCAGCATGCATCCAGTGCCGAAGCATGGGAATGGCCCTTGTATCCCGGAGACGCCCCAGAGCTCGCATGGCACCAATACGAATCCTTTCTTTTGGATCGTGCAGATTACCCGCGATGAAAC
>JAAZXX010000105.1 GCA_014239995.1 Verrucomicrobiia bacterium | reverse complement strand
CTGTTGGTTCACATCGAAAGGAACCGCTAACTCTGAGCAGATCGTGGATGAGAGGGGGACGTAGCGGGTATCTTTCTGAACATCGTTGACCATGGCGGGCAAACCCGTCTTTGCAACCCACCCGGTAATTCCTTTGCCTACCGGCAAGTAGAAGTCTGGAGAAACATCCTTGCCCAAGCCAATGGAAGCTTCAAGTTCCAGCATCGAGCTTGTCGGATTCACCAGAGAAATGCTGGCAGATCTCGCATCCGTTAATTCAAGAGCCTTCTCAAGTATGGTATGAAGGGTTTGTTTTGGATTCAGTGAGTTGTGGATTTCCGTAACGGCCTCATAAAGCTGCCGGAAACGGGCGTGGTCCGCTGATAATTTTCTGAAAGCCTCATCCACCGCCATGAGGGCAATATTAGCACAGACCCTATCAACCTGCAGCTTTAATTCGATGCACTTGTGAGCTGAAAAATTCTTAAAGCTGACCTCTTGCGGTTTACTCCTCGTAGGCTAAGATGGAGTCCAATGTCAAAAGACACTACAAGCAATTGTCTGGATGAAGCTTTGTATGCCTTCAGCCAAAAACAATATCATCAATCAGTGTTGATTCTCGAAAAACTGATTACTGCCGACCCCTCAGACTTTGACGCGCTGGTAGCCATGAGCATGGCCTGCTGTCGACTTGACCAATTGGAAAGTGCCTTGAAATTTGGGCACCGTGCAGAAGCACTGCGGCCAGATGACCCCATGGTCCATACCAACCTTTCCTTGTTTTACGTTAAACTTGGCAACAAGGAAAAGGCCGAACATCATGGATTACAGTCCAAGATCGCCTCATGGAAAAAAGGAGGTCAACCAACAACTGATCAAGATGAGTCTGAAATCTCGATGGCACCTACCAAGCAGGAAGGCTACAAGACACCTTCAAAATTCCCTGATATGCCGTGGAAAAGGAATGGCGACTAAGTTGCGTTTCCAGGTCGATGGGTGAGGCCTGTCCAGCGACGCTCCCAAACTCCCAAAGCCTGCGATCCGAGTGATTATAAGAACAAGGTGCGCCCACACAAGGTTAATTAGACATAACATATATTGTGCGCTAATAACATCATCTAGCTGCTTAAGACCGAGTTTGTTGATGTTGCACTTGTCTCTTTTGCGCTGAACTTGCAGGGTTTGGATGTAGCTTGTTCCTGTTTGGCAAATCCCGGATGTAGGGTCGGAGGCATTTAGGAATGTCGTTTCGATTGGGAGTATGATAGTCCTTCCAGGCTGTTGTCGCTACAATATCTGCTTCCATCCGAAGTGTTCCGGTACAATAAGTGAATATTAAATCCAGCAATCTGGTAAGAGCGATGCCATGGCGCTGTCCCTCGGTTGTTTGGTAGATCCAGTCGCTCAAGTGCATGAAGGTGCTGAAGGCATCCTTCGAACCACCCAAAAGAAGCTTCAGGGTTTGAGTGAAATTCCCGCTGTTGCCGATCAGGTCCCAATAACGTGCAAAACGTTTGATCCTTTGAATTTGAAGAAAATTCATATGACTTGTCTGGAGTATTTCGTAGGGCGGCTCCTCGTCGTAAATCATCGAAAATGATGTTTCACGTTGTGTCATGGGGGTTCCCTTTAAACGTTTTAGAATTCCCAATTGGATCTCATGAGGATCAAGGCGTAATAACTGGTTGAACCCCCTGGCAAAAGATCTCATGTCTTCACCTGGAAGCCCAGCGATGAGGTCGACATGGAGGTGAACACCTGTATGTTTGCGGAGATATTGAATATTCTCTTCCAGTTTGCGTTGGTTTTGACGCCGATGAATGTTCTTCGAAACCTCCTTATTAAGCGATTGAATGCCTATCTCAAACTGGATGCAACCGGAGGGAAATGTTGCAATGATCTCACGAAGTGGATCCGGGAGGCGATCCGGAATCATCTCGAAATGCAGAAAAAGCCCGGGTTCATATCGCATTTCAAAAAATTTCAAAATGGCCATACCCGTAGCAATATTCAGATTGAAAGTACGATCAACGAATTTAAAATGCCTGAGTCCTCGATCGTAGAGTTCCTGCAGGGACTCCAAAAATGGTTCCAGGGGAAAAGCTCTCACCGGTATTTCCAAGGCGGACAAACAAAATTCGCAGGTAAAGGGGCAACCTCGAGATGCTTCTACGTATACAATACGGTGTCTGATATCAAGCTCGTTGTAATACGGGTAAGGGAGCGTGAGTTGGTTTACATCAGGTGGTGGTGCCTGTATCCATTTTTCAGGTTGCCTTTTACTATCATGGGAATTGAGTAAGGCAGCGCAAAGATCATGGAAAGCTAAGTCAGCCTCACCTGATATCACGTGGTCTGCTTCAGCAAGCCACGTGATGGTTGCTTGCTCAAAACTTACCTCAGGGCCTCCTAACACAATCCTTGTCTCGGGAGAGATTTGCTTCATGTGATAAACAAAACTCCTTACTTGGTTGACGTTCCAAATATAGACACCGATACCGATTACGAAAGGATGATGCTGCAGGGCACGCTCCACCATCTCAGGTATGCGTGTATTCAAGTCAAATTCAAGGATGCTAGCGCGCGAGCGATAACTCCCAAGGTTGGCGAGGAGGTATCGAAGGCCAAATGAAGCATGAATGTATTTCGCATTGATCCCAATGAGTAGGATGTCGGTGCGATGAGCATGAATCATGGGTTCACTGCGCGTGGTATCGCTTTCATGTTCCATCTTAGGTTTTTGGCTTTTCGAGCGGAAAGAGGCCACAAAGGCATTGAAATACCTTTTCCGGAGCGGCGTTTGATGCCTTGTTATACTTTCCCCTGTTTTCTCCAACGATACAAGGTCGTTGGATGAATCCCCAATTGGGCTGCCACCCAGCTTAGGTTGTGGTTTGATTGTTCCAGAAGATTCCTTGCAGCCATCATTTTTTGCTTTGGCGAGAGAGCTGGGCTGGCGCCAGGCCAGGCAGGTGCAAAGGCAGGGTTCGAGTACTGCTGTGGTTGGAATGCGGCTGTTTCAGCCCCATAGGCTGGAGGGGCTGGAGGGCGCACCGCGCCTAAGGGTTCCGTGGCCCTTGAAATCTCCCCTGGTTGGGGCTGACCTTGATGATGCGTAAAATGGCCTTGTTGAGGACTCTCTACGACGCGTTTTTGGTTCTGTTGGACAGGGTTATGCCACCAGGAAGCTCGCAATACAGGTCCGTCATGGAGTATGACCATGCGGTCGATCTGGCTTTTCAACTCCCTGACATTCCCAGGCCAGCGGTATTGTTGCAGTTCCCTAACCAGTTCAGGCTCGATGGAGTCAAAATGTTTACCAAAGCGTTCGCTCGACATGTCGAGGAAAAGACGAACAAATTGGGGAATGTCGTCATTGTGTAACCTGAGTGGAGGGACGCGCAGGGTGATCTCGGATAAGCGAAAATATAAATCCGTCCTGAAATTCTGGCGTTCACTTTCCTCGTCCAACTTCCGGTTTGTAGCCGATATGACCCTGACATCCACCGGATAATCTTCCGCGCCACCGATGCGTCGGGCCTGGCGTGTCTCGAGAAAGCGAAGCAACTTAGGTTGAAGCGCCATGTCCAGCTCCCCTACCTCATCGAGAAAAAGGGTGCCACCGTTGGCCTGTTCCACGAGTCCCTTGCGTGATTTGTGTGCTCCTGTGTAGGCCCCCTTCTCGGCACCAAAAAGTTCAGCCTCTATCAAATCCTTTGGAATGGCTGCACAGTTAACAGCGATGAATGAACCTCTGCCGCTTGAGGCGTGGAGGGCTTGTGCGACGCGTTCTTTCCCTACACCAGATTCTCCGAGAATGAGAACAGTGGCGTCCGTGGGACCCAGACGTTCGATGCCCTGTCGCAATTCCTGCATGGCTACGGAATGACCAACCAGGATATCTTTAGATTCCAAAGGTTTACCACCATATATCTGAATCCAGAGTTGCTGTGAATCACTGGCCTTATGCAACACAGATTTCCAGCGTGATACGTCGTCCTGAAGGTTCAGAACATCATAGGCCCCATCGCGCATGGCAGCGACAATCTCAAGTGACCCCATCTCCTGCCCAAAGACAACATAAAAGCGACTTGTCTGACTTAGCCTCACACGCATTTGTGCCCATTCCGGACCAGTGGTGCTCTCGTTTGGTATCAAATAAACGCGATCATGGGTGTTATGGCTCAGTTCCTTGATTTGCTCTGCTTCGAAAAACTGGCAACGATAACCCAGGGAGGTTACCCACGCTTCAGCATCTCGGGATGCAGGGTGTTTAAGCAAATGTATAACCATGGCGATCTTGACATTCAGCAACGTCCATCCCCCAAGGTGACGTCATACTTTCCAGCTTTGCACTAATAAGGCATAACAATAACTCCTAATCAGATATTAGCACATCGCGATACCCATGCAATGCAAAACCCTTGCATTACATGGTAAACGCAAGAGGTAAGGAAGCTTGCAAAGTTTTTTTTCCTTCACTAGCGTCTTCAAAAGGAAGCCAGATATCTTGTAAGTCATCTGGCCAACGTGGTTCAGCATGAACTTTGCCCTTACGATCCACCAGAGAGGTGAGTCAAGGTCTCAGGATGGCACTATTCAGGGTAGCTTTTGACAGGTAACTGACAAATGACTTTTTATAGGTTGGTAATTTTGTTTGGATTCCTGGGTAAATGAAAATACTTGTCATAGGTTCAGGCGGCAGAGAGCACGCGCTGGTGTGGAAACTCGCCCAATCACTCAGGACCGAGGTCCTTTATTGTGCACCGGGCAATGGAGGCATCGCAGATGAGACGCTGGCGTCCAATGGTGGAAAGGTCTCCTGCGTGGACATCAAAGCGGATGATCTTGAAGGTCTCCTGGAATTTGTCAGGGCGCATCCAGTGGACTTAACGGTCGTGGGACCAGACAACCCGCTATCGATGGGAATTGTTGATTTATTTGAGGAACACGGATTCAAAATCTGGGGCCCAAACGCCAAAGCGGCCCAATTCGAAGCCTCGAAGGCTTTCTCACAAGCATTTATGGAAAGGCACGATATTCCAACGGCTCGTTCCGGTGTTTTTACAAGCCCCTCTGAAGCTCTCGAGTTTGCAGCTTCCCTCAATGGACGTTGTGCTGTGAAGGCCGATGGTTTGGCACTGGGAAAAGGCGTTTTGATGACTAATGACATGCCGGGAGCCGAAAAAGCCATCCATGCCCTCATGACAGAGAAAGCCTTTGGCAGTGCTGGCAACCAAGTGGTCATCCAGGAAAAACTGGAGGGCATCGAAATTTCGATGCATGTACTCTGTGATGGGAAAACCTTGCTTCCTTTTGAAACCTCCCAGGATCATAAACGCGCACTTGATGGTGACAAGGGACTCAATACAGGGGGAATGGGGACCTATTCCCCTGCCCCTTTCCTTGGATCTGACCAAATGGATGGGATCAGGCAATCGATTCTGGATCCTTGGTTGGATGGTTGTTTGAAGGAATCCATCGACTTTCGAGGCATGTTGTATCCGGGGCTGATGCTAACGACAGAGGGGCCCAAAGTCCTTGAATTCAATGCACGGTTTGGCGATCCAGAGACCCAGGTTTATCTCATGAGGATGCAAAACGATCTCCCCAGTCTTCTCCTGGCATGTGTTGAGGGAAGACTTGACGAACATCACCTGGAGTGGTCTCCCCAAGCAGCAACTTGCGTGGTCATGGCCTCTGGTGGTTATCCCGAGGCCTATTTGAAGGGTAAGGTCATTTCAGGTATCCATGCAGCGGAGAGCCATCCATCTGTAAAGGTCTTTCATGCAGGCACTCTGCTTGCCGACGATCATCAACTTCGTTCCAATGGCGGACGGGTTTTAGGTGTCACGGCGCTTGGGGAATCTTTGGAAGATGCCACTCACCGTGCTTATGATGCCGTTTCAAAAATTCATTTTGAAACCTGCCATTTTCGTCGTGACATTGCTGCCAAGGCCTTATAAGAAGAAGATGTGTGGACAGGGAAACGTGTTGATTCCCTTCCGGACTGTTCCGCTTTTTTCCCTTAAAAAAATCTCATCCATGCTTGAAGTGTGGCATGTGTAAGGGTAACCGAATATACATGCAAAGTTCCAATTTATCTGTATCGGTGAGGGTGGTCTTGATTTTGATCACCACCACATCGCTTCAATTGTTGGCCAAGGAGGGAAACCATTCCCCTTCCCTTCCACAATATGGGGAAATCCTGCAACTCCTGCAGTCTCATCTTAAGGACGTCAGCGAAAAAGATCTTGAACATGCAGCCCTGCAGGGAATCCTTACTGAATTCCAGGGACGAATTGAGCTTTTCTCACCTCTTCAAATCAACAGTTCACCCGAGCCGACAGGCCCAAGTATCGCAAAACGGGAAATCTTCAGTGAAAACATTGCCTACATCAGGCTGCGTGACATCAATGAACAAACCAGCAACGAACTTGTGGAAACGATTGAGTCCTTCAAAACAGACGGCAAACTGAAGGGCCTGACACTGGACCTTAGATATCTTGAAAGTGAGGATTACAAATCTGCTGCGCGGGTAGCTGAACTCTTTATCAGAGCTCCCATGGACTTCATGGACCTCGGAGAAGGGGTTGAACGACTTTCGCCAAGCACACAAAGTGTCGATTTCCCACTTGCAATCCTGATCAACGAGGCCACCGAGGGTGCCGCTGAAGTGCTTGCTGCTGGGTTAAAACACTCGGGGCGAGGGGCGCTGGTTGGGAGATTCACCCAAGGCACTGCCCTTTTGAGAGAACGTATCACTCTTTCGAGTGGACATCTTCTTTCCATTGCACTGGGGCCCGTAAGGCTGGGCGACGGCAAGGTGTTAGACGGCAAAGGGGTTGAGCCAGATATTTTGGTCGATGTGACTCCAACGGAACAAGCCGCATTATTCGACGACCCCTTCGCAAAACTCGAGGGAACTTCAAAAGAGGAACCTTTGAGACTCAACGAGGCTGAACTCATGCGACGGATGGAACAACTCAAGGATACCGGTATCGAGGACTCCCTTCCCTCCCCGGAGGGAAATAGCCAAACCAACTTCGAGCTGCTTGACGGCAAGACCGCTGCTCAAGAAATGGCAATCGTGGACCCCATTCTTGCAAGAGGAATTGACCTTTTGAAGGGATGGAGCATTTTCAGCAAACTGAAGCCTTGACCTGGGAATTGGCTCCGCGAAGTTACGGTGATGAACTCGATTCTCCAAAAGGCATTTTAACATTGTAGGTATGAAACGAATCCTTTTTATTTGCACTGGAAATATCTGCCGTAGCCCCATGGCTGAGGGATACATGCGCTCGCGACTTTACCAACTGGGGCACAAGGAAGTTGAAGTGCTGTCTGCAGGTCTCGGGGCATTATCGGGCCAGTCTCCAAGTGAGCATGCCGTTCAGGCTTTGAAGGAATGGCAAATAGACATTCGCTCTCAGCGGAGTCAGATGATGACTCAAGATCTTGCCGCACAGGCGGACTGGATTTTTGGAATGACCCAAGGTCATGTGGAAGCGGTCAAATCGTTGTTTCCTGATGCAGCATCCAAAACATTTCTACTACGCCACTTTACGGGTATCAAGGAATCCAGCACGAAGGAAATTTCAGACCCGATTGGTGCCAGTCTGGAGGTTTATCTACAATGTCGGGACGAAATCAAACAGGGTATCGAGGACATCTTGCCATCCATTTTCCCCGGCAACGGAAACGCCGAAATGAGCAAACCAGATACCGGCGGCACCCTGCGGATCTGCATTGCAGCTGACCATGCAGGTTTTGACGCAAAGGAAAGCCTCAGGGAGCACCTTCAGGGGATGCCATATACGGTGACTGATTTTGGCACCTATGACAGGGTGTCAACCGATTATCCAGATTACGCGAGCGAGGTTGCCTTGAGTGTAGCGAGTGGCCAGAGTGAGATTGGGGTGCTGATTTGTTCGAGTGGAATTGGAATGTCCATAGCCGCTAACAAAATCCAGGGAATCAGAGCCGCATTGGCACAGGATCCAGAGACCGCAAGGCTGGCCCGGGAGCATAACCACGCTAACGTCATTTGCCTGGGAGCGAACGGTCGAGGATCGAACGAATTGTGGGCAAGTCTTCAATCCTTTTTGGAGACCAAACCCGGGGGAGACCGGCATGCCCGACGTGTTCATAAAATCACCATCATGGAACAGAATCAAAACCATTCAGTCAAGATTGTCGACCCGGCTATCGCCGCGATCATTGAAAAGGAAAAACAACGTCAGCAGGAAAACATCGAACTGATTGCAAGTGAAAACTTCACCAGTCCCGCGGTCATGGAGACCCAGGGGTCCGTCCTGACCAATAAGTATGCCGAGGGTTATCCGGGCAAAAGATGGTATGGTGGTTGTGCGGTTGTCGATGAAGCAGAGCAGTTGGCCATAGATCGAGCCAAGAAGCTGTTTGGATCTGAGCATGCCAACGTTCAACCCCACTCAGGTTCAGGGGCCAATATGGCCGTCTACTTTGCAACATTGAAACCCGGAGACAAGATTCTGACCATGGATCTGAATCACGGTGGTCACCTTACGCATGGCAACAAGGCTAATTTTTCGGGTCAATTTTTTGATGTCATCCACTACGGCGTGCGTAAGGATGATGAGCTGATCGATTACGACCAACTGGCTGACATGGCCCGGCAGCATCAACCCAAAATGATCACTGTTGGGGCAAGTGCCTATCCTCGTTTGATTGACTTTGAGCGGATGGGGCGGATCGCAAGAGAAAACCATGCCTACCTTCTTGCTGACATCGCACACATTGCAGGACTGGTGGCTTCCGGCTTGCATCCATCTCCCGTTGAACATGCCGATTTCGTCACGACTACCACTCACAAGACGCTGCGTGGACCGAGGGGTGGTCTGATCCTTTGCAAGGGCGATTACGCAAAGGCCATTGACTCTCAAACATTTCCAGGCATTCAAGGCGGCCCGTTGATGCATGTCATCGCCGCGAAGGCTGTTTGCTTTCACGAGGCTCTCAAACCCGAATTTCAATCTTATCAAAAGCAGGTGGTGGACAATGCCCATGCCATGGCTCAAGGTTTGATGAGGAATGGTTTCCGATTGGTTAGCGGAGGTACTCAGAACCACTTAATGCTAGTCGATGTCGGCGAACGAAACATGACCGGTAAAGAGTGTCAGCACGCTCTCGATAACGCTGGCATCACGGTGAACAAAAATACCATCCCGTTCGAAACACGCTCTCCCTTTCAAGGCAGCGGCATCCGTATTGGCACACCGGCGGTGACAACGCGTGGAATGAGGGAAGAAGAGATGC
>JAAZXX010000104.1 GCA_014239995.1 Verrucomicrobiia bacterium | reverse complement strand
ATGTTTTGCGCCCATGGAGGCTTTTTTTCATCCACCGCTCTCCTTCATGGCCAAGGTTCCAGCCACGGCAGTCATTGCGGTATTCATGGCCCTGGTTGGATTGGGCATGAAAATGTATATCACAATGATCGTATTCGGCATTCTTCCAACCATGGCCATCAGCGTCTACCAGGCGGTGAAGGAGTTCCCAGAAGAACTGCAGTATAAAGCCTACACTCTGGGAGCATCCCATATGGAAGTGATTTGGACGATCATCTTCCCGCACATACTTCCCAAGCTCATCGACGCCCTTAGGCTCATGATCGGACCGGCCATGGTTTACTTGATCGCAGCGGAAATGTTGTTCGGGGATGTTGGTTTTGGTTACAGAATCCGCATTCAATCGAAGCTTCTCAACATGAGCGTGGTTTACCCTTACCTGACAGTCCTGGCAGGATTCGGATTCAGCATGGATTACCTGCTGCGCAGCCTTCAGCACAAGATTTCACCCTGGTTTATAGCACGTCACTAGAGATACGATCATGGCCGATGTCAGCTCCTCCATCATAGCACTGAATTGTCAGTCTGTATCCCACTGGTTTGGCTCCAAGAAGGTACTCCACGATATTAACCTGAGGATTGAACGTGGCCAATTTGTAAGCCTCGTTGGCCCCAGCGGCTGCGGAAAATCCACACTGCTGAGAGCCATTGTCGGTACGCACCTTCCTCGAAAAGGACAGATCCTCACCTACTCCAAGGATCCGGGCGTGCCAGCATCTCCCGTGACTGGACCCGGTCGTGATCGAGGAATCGTCTACCAGCACTATTCTCTCTTTCCCTTCCTGACCGCCCTTGAAAACGTAGCCCTGGGCCTGAAACTGGATGAGACCAGTATTGCCTTCCGCACATTTCGGTTAGCGGCCTGGAAGAAACTCAGAAAAAAACATCTTCAACTGGCAGCGGAATACCTGAACCGCGTGAAACTCGGGGATGCCATGCACCAATACCCACATGAGATGTCCGGAGGCATGCGCCAGCGCGTGGCCATTGCTCAGGCCCTTGTGATGAAACCGGAGATTATTCTTCTAGACGAACCGTTTGGAGCTCTCGACGAAGCCACCCGCGAGGAACTGCAAAAAGCCCTACTGACCCTTTATGCTGAAAATGAGGCAGCCAGAAAAAACGG
The DNA here is from genome assembly GCA_014239995.1 of Verrucomicrobiia bacterium. Lineage (GTDB taxonomy): Bacteria > Verrucomicrobiota > Verrucomicrobiia > Limisphaerales > AAA164-E04 > AAA164-E04. The sequence goes on along the minus strand of JAAZXX010000104.1, from coordinate 8,122 downwards.
TGATATACCTCCCTACACGCTCGTGATCGTGACGCACGAGCTCAACGAGGCAATCTATGTTGGGGACCGCCTGATCGGCCTTTCCCAATATTGGGATTGGCAGGGTGAAGGCAACCCAGTGCATCCCGGAGCTTCCATTGTCTATGACCAGAGTTCACCGATATTCGAACCTAATGCCGCGAGAGAATTTGAAATTTTCGAGGAACAGCGCAACACCATACGGGAGCAGGTGTTTGATACCCGCCGAAGCCAAGCACGCATCAACAACGACTCAAGGAAAACGGCATCATGAATCACCAGGCCCCTTCATTTCTCAAACAGGCGGGAAAAATCCTGAACTCCGGACAGGCACGCACCCTGCTCCTGACCGGCAATATCCACGATCTCTTCTACAAGAAAGAGGAGGAAACCGAGGATTACGTCTCCCTGCTTCCCTTTCTGGTACACCACTGGGATCTGCCAAACTTCATCCTCGTCATCCATGAACTGAACGGACCCATCCGCTTCCTCCACGAGGACCATGCTCGCTTGATGAAACAGGCATGGGTAGCGTGGCGCACAGGGCTCGACAGCGAGGAAATTGCCATCCAGAGGATGCTCAACAAGGGCAATCCAAGCGAGAATCTGGATGCCATCGGTGACGGGTTCGACCAGCACCTTAAAGCCGCCTTGAGCAATCCCACACTGGCTTTGGAGCTTCTTCGCCAGATGTGCCTCTGCTCACGTTCGGCGCGCAGTGGTAAACCCATCCTTAAGCAGCATCTGCTGATCATTGTTGAAGGAGCCGACCTGCTTCTTCCCGAATCACCTATGTCCCAGCTCAGCGACGTCGATCGTCAGCGCGTGGCCATCTGCCAGGACTGGTTCAGTGACCAGGGTTTCCTGCGATCTCAGGACTCGGTCATCCTCCTGGCGGAATCCAGAAGTCTCATCCATCATCGTATCGCCAAGCTGCCCTACCTTCTGGAATCGGAAATCCCCTCCCCTGACACCTCCACCCGAAGACATTTTATTTCCTGGTACAATCGTCACCTGAACGAGGGTGAGGAACTCAAGCTCTGGAGCACTCAGGCACAGCTGGCCACGTTGACCGCCGGCATCTCGCTCCAGGCACTCCTGCAGCTCCTCAAGGGCGCTGCCCACGCACGTGAAAAACTGCAACCCAAGGAGGTTGTGGCAAAAGTTGAGGGCTTCATCCAGAATCAACTCGGTGATTCCGTTGTCGAATTCAAGAAGCCCGAGCACCGGCTCAAGGACGTCGTAGGTTTTACCCAACTCAAGGGATTCCTCAATCGGGAGTTGATTCCACGATTTCAGGTCCAGGGACCTGCGGCCCTGCCCGGAGCGGCCGTGTGTGGTCCGATTGGCAGCGGCAAGACCTTTATTTTTGAAGCGGTGGCTTCCGAACTGGACATGGTAGTACTTGTTTTAAAAAACCTTCGCAGCCAGTGGTTTGGACAAACAGACGTGGTATTTGAACGCTTAAAGCGCGTATTGGAGGCACTTTCGAAGGTCCTTATTTTTGTCGATGAAGCCGATACCCAGTTTGGATCCATCGGAGCCAATGCCCATGAAACGGAGCGTCGCCTGACTGGCAAAATACAGGCCATGATGTCAGATCCAAGGCTTAAGGGTCGCGTCTTCTGGCTCCTGATCACCGCACGCATTCACCTGCTTTCGCCCGACCTGAGGCGCCCTGGACGTGTCGGGGACCTCATTATTCCCGTGCTTGATCCAGATGAGAAAGACCGCATGGCCTTTATCGACTGGCTTGTCAAACCCGTCCTTGCCAAACCATTGACTACGGATCAATCCGCCGAGCTGGAACAAATGTTGGCACACCATTCAGCTGCAGCCATGGCGTCCCTCCGCTCAGAATTGCTTGCCAGACAATGCATGAGCAAGCTGGATCACCTGGACTTCACTGAGATCGTGACGGTCGTCAGGGATCATCTGCCCGCTGCCATTGAGTCAACCCGCCATTACCAGACCCTGCAGGCACTCATACACTGCAGCCGGCGTAGCATGTTGCCGGATCCCCACGTCACAGAAAAGCACCGGGCAGCATGGGACGCGGAGATCAAACAACTTGAGTCACAGGGTATTCGATAATATCGCCCAAAAAGCCATGCCAAGTTTCGAAGGAAAGCACAAGCGACAGAAACCAGAAAAAAAGGTCGCAAAAAAAACACCATCCTCTTCCGATCAACCCTGGCCACGCATATGGATGGCATGGGCCATGGCAAGTGTTTTTGCGATTTCGATCGTCTTCTGGTATGCCACGAAAAAGAATATTCCCGACCATGTCGTCCTGATGACGGGACAGGATGGCGGTTTATATCACGAACTAGGCAACGTTCTCAGCACGATCTGGAAGACTCACACAGGACAGACGATGGAGGTTCGCTCAAGCTCCGGAACCATCGCCAACCTGAGTGCGCTGCAAGAAAAAGAGGCCAACCTGGCTATCCTGCAAGGGGGCACTGTCTCCCTTGAAGGCATGTCCATCATCGCTCCGCTGTATCCTGAACTCGTGCACATCATCGTACGGAAAACGTCGGGAATCACTACCGTCAGGGAACTGGAAGGCAGACAGGTCATCATCGGTGCACCCCACTCAGGCATGCAGAAGAGCGCCTTGGAAATCATGCGCTATCATGGCATGGGCAAGGAACATTTTCAGGCTCACGAAAGCTATTTCATGACCTTGGAAACAAATGCGGCCATTGATGCGGCCATTGTGACCGCTGGCATCATGCATCCGGACCTCAGATCCTTACTGAATACCGGGGAATACGAACTGATACCAGTGGATTATGCCGAGGCCATTGCCATGCAAAATCCCTTTTTCATCAAAATGAACATTCCTAAGGCACTGTATGGTCATGGCACCGTCTCGACGAAGACTGATTGCATGACCGTGGCAACCACCTGCCTTCTTGTCGCCAGGGCGGATGCAGCGCCCGAAATGATCACTCCGCTGTTAAATTGTGTCTTCGAGAAGAATCTATGGATTACCCTGCCATCGATGCTGAATAAAGAAGATGTCCAAAACTGGAACCAAGTGCGTCTCCATCCCCGGGCAGGCCAGTTTTTCAATCCTTCCGACCGCATCGGCCACATGGCCAACATCATGGAATCATTGGCGGCCTTCAAAGAACTTGCCGTGGCGTTGATTGCCGGACTTTATCTTCTCTGGGACCGATGGAAACGGGTTAAGGAAAAAGATATTGAACGCAGAATGATGATTGAAAAAGACAAGCTGGACATACTCCTGACCCAGACACTCACCATCGAACGATCACAGATAAGGAGCAGTCATGTTCCAGAGCTTCGAGCCATGCTCGACAAGGTCACGCGGATCAAGCTCAAGGCCTTGGAAGAACTGACACATGAAGCACTTCGAGGGGATCGTATTTTCCTGATTTTCATCACCCAGTGCGCCAATCTCATTAACAAGATCCAGGCAAAAATCACGCAATTAAACATTGAAGAAGCCGGGTTGGATATTAATGAAAAACATCAATCATCGGTGCGACGACGCCCCATTAAACGCAGTCCAAAAAAACAGGGAAAGGTCCAAACACCCGGCGACAACGAGGACAAACTCCAGGGTGGAAAAGCTTAGCCCCCCCAATGTCTGCCTGCATCATAACACCCTCACCGACTCAGAAGGGATTGGAAACCAACGAGAGGAGACTAGGTGGATGCATCCTGCAACTGGTCCTCGACTACCTCACCGCACCAACCCTTGATTTCTGTGTCGTTGAAGATTTTACCAATCAAACGCCGCAGAAGTCCCTTGAGGCTTGAATTGTCCAGTTCGGCTATGGAACGAATGGCCTGTTCCTTATAGGCCTCCATGAGACGCTCAGACCGCTCAACAGCTTTCAACTGCGCACAAAGTGCCTCGATATCCTGGTGTGAGACCTTGCCGTTCAACTGCCGTCTCCAGGCATGTTCCAGCCTAAGCTTGTCCTCACCCTTGGCTTTCTCATGCGCGACCGCAAGTGGAAGGTTGGGGCGCAGTTGCTCAAGATCGTTGGTCTCTCCTTCTGTACCGTGGTCTGACAGGTCATCGCGGATCTGATAGGCGATACCAAGCGCCTCACTGTAAGTATGGAGCGTCTCACTTACCTCGGCATGCAAGGCTACACCGCCAAAGACAGCTCCCATCTGGAGGGCAACCTCGAAGGCCGGGGCCGTCTTACTTCTGAAAATGTCCAGCACCTCCAACGTTGTCAAGGGACCTGGATGATTCATCCAGCTCAACTCCGCCCCCTGCCCACGGCAGAGTTGTCGATGCCCATCGGAGGCGATCCTCAGCATGAGCGCCTTTTGCTCAGCCGAAAGTGAAGTCGCCGCAATCAAACGATAACCTTCCCCGATAAGAAGGTCCCCCACATTGAGCGCTAAGGGAATCCCATGCGAAGCATGCAGGGTCTGCCCACCGTATCGCTCATCGTCATTATCCTCAATATCATCGTGAATCAGGGATGCCTTGTGAAAACACTCAACAGCAATACAGATTTTACGATGGTCGTCCGAAAGACCACTTTCACTACTTTCTGAGATGGATTTGATCACGGAAGCCGTCAGGAAGGGGCGCCAACGCTTGCCGGCCCGCATCATCCATTCCCTTGCAATCTTCTCGGTCTCACCAGTGGAGCTTCCCATGATCAACTCCAAGGAAGCCGGAGTAAAACAGAAATCGACCTCCTCATGAAGCCCTCCCAGATCCAGGCGCAAGCTTCGATCCTCACTGGTCAAATGGATATAATCCCAGATCCAGTCCAGATCAACGGTCGTGTCAATACAGTCATCCTGCAGCAATGGGATAGCGACTCCGGGAACCGCGGCAGCTTCCATGTAAGGGAAAGCCCTCTCCAGAACGCTCAAGCAACTCACCCCGACAATGGCTTCAATCTTACCCGTCTGGATCAGAGACATGACGATCGCCGAGCCTTCCGCAACCAGCACGGCGTAGCCGAGGCGTTCTGCCTCGTTTTGAAGATCCTGGATGGAGCACAGTCCACACTGCTTGCAAAGCAAACCGAACTCATCAAAGGGGGCTGGGCATTTGCTTTCAACCCTCAGGCATTTGGGAAGCAGGAGCAGACGTCGCTCGTAGGGAATTGCGGCCAGGGAATCACGCCACATTTCATTATTGATCAATACCCCAATGTAGTCGCGGTAAATGGAATCGCATCCGAGCATCTCCACGACCCGATCCGCGTGAACTTTAACTTCATCCATGGGCATCGGAGGCACTGGGTTATGCTCCGCAACGTAATTACGAACGTACTGCAGAACACGGGTCCTTTCCTCAGGAGTCTGGGGAAGGTTTTCCTTGGGTGCTCTGGTACGTTGGGGAGACGTCAGTTTAGGTAGTTTGAGAGGCTCCATGCCAAGTGTGTTGCTTCCTGAATCCATGGTGTTCGTCCTGTTCTTTATGAAATGTGCTCCTTGGGGTCGGTCACCGCAGAGCTGGAGGCATGTTGATTGTCTTTTGATGGCACGACACCCTGCTGCAGGGGCTGCTCGTTTTGAAGATTCTGATACGCACCAAAATCAGTGTAAAAAAAACGCTTCGCCCATCGATACATCCAGTGTTTTTCCGGAATCTCGTCACCTGGAAGCCATTGGCTGTAACGGGGCTTCATGGATTGCAGCTCCTGCAGGGCGCTTTGCCGGATGGTAGCGTCCTTGGCACCATGGCGCTCAACCAGCTCTTCCACGAGCTCGGGACGCTCAAGCATGATGCATCCACGGGTTTCGCGAGCCGTGGTTTCACGAAAATCCCGAAGAAATGCAGATTCGTTCAGGGTGCGAAAAATCCCCCGTTCATCATCAATGGATTCGTTTGAAAACTGGATAATGGGACAGGGCTCGATACCCCCCTTGGGGTTGACATGGTGGCTGATTCCGGTGGCCATCGGGCAGAGCGCTTTGCCGTCATGGTCATAGTATGCATCTACAATGCCGATAGGCTTCTTGCTGCGCATTTCCGTAATAAACTGCCGAGCCTCCACCAGCTCCTCGCGAGACAAGCCCAGATCAGCATGCATCATGGGGCCTACGGGTCGGTAGGAATGAAACCAGACATAGTGCACCCCCCGATCAATCAGTTCATCAAGCCATGACTCAGTCAACAAATCGCGCAGATTGGACTTGCAGATGCTGGTGGCAACACCCGTCAACAACTTGTGACGGATCGCCGTATCGAGGCCTTTTAGCGTTCGGTTGAACACGTCTTTTTTGCCACGTCTCTGATCACTGACAAGCTCACGTCCCTCAATGCTGACCAAGGGTGTGGCATTTCCCATCTCCCGCAGCCTTGAGGCTACCTTGTCGGTGATCAACTGGCCGTTGGTGAAGATCTGAAAATAGGCATCTGGATGCTGTTGCAAGAGGTTCAACAGTTCTGGATGCATGAAAGGTTCGCCTCCCAGGAGGCCAAAGAAACTGTTACCATGGGATTTTGCCTCCGAAATCAAACGGTTGAGCCTCTCCATGTCAACACTCTCGCGAGGCGCTTCGACGTCCACCCAACAGCCCTGACAACGAAGATTGCAACTATTGAGGATACTCAGGTAGAGAAATGGAGGAAAATATATCCCCTTGCGCGCACGCCTTTTAAATCGCTCCACGGAAAGCATGCCTTTAAAACCGAACAACCATGCAAATTTCCAAAGTGACTTGGGATCGGTCGTGCGCAGTATGCGCATGGTTAACTCCGGAAGCATATAAGTGAATTTATTCCACGAAATCCTTTAATTCGCAAATAAAATCCCTCCGGTGGAAAACTTTTTCGCCATGAACGACGCCATAAAAGCAACCACCCGTGGCTGGAAATCGAAAGAATGGCACTCAAACATGTTAAAAAAGCAAAAAGATTCCGGACAAACGGTATATAATGGCTATCGCATGCAAAAAAACTCGGCGTATGGATGTCATGCCAGAGTTTGGATACAAAGCCAACTATCCATGGAGGGACAGATTGGCGTTGGCAAGGATCTCCGGTCAGGTTAATCCTGAAGAACGACGATGAAGCATCCGGTCATTGCAATCACCATGGGTGATCCCTCCGGGGTGGGCCCTGAAATCTGCCTCAAGGCCCTGAACAACCCAAAACTCCTTCGGGTTTGTTCGCCGATTGTTTTCGGGGATGTAGACGTCCTCAAACAATGTGCGAAAAGGCTCGGGCTGGCTTGGACCTGCTCCGTCCTCAATCAACGTGATCCTGAGCAATTACATCACGTGGACGGACCAACGGTCCTGCATCTGCCGAATCTGGAGCCTGATGGATGGCAACCGGGAACCGCAAACGCACGCACGGGAAAAGCAAGTTTTCACTACATTCAGGAAGCCATCAGTGCGGCCTTGGCAGGAGAAGTCTCCGCAGTGACAACAGCCCCGATCAACAAAGAGGCACTCCACAAGGCAGGAATACCCTACCCTGGTCATACTGAGATGTTTGCTGCACGTGCAGGATCAGACCGCTGGTGCATGATGCAATATTCAGAGACAATCACGTGTACATTTGTCACCGTGCACATTGGATTGGCTGAAGTCCCGCAACTACTGAATAAGGAACGCATCCTTCAGGTGATTGAGCTTTCAGCGGAGAACCTCTATCGCATTCGCCGAAAAAAACCCAGGCTGGTAGTTTGCGGACTGAACCCCCATGCAGGAGAACATGGTTTGTTCGGAAATCAAGAGGAAGAACATCACATCATACCGGCTGTGGAAGCAGCACGCAGACAGGGCATTGACGTGGAAGGTCCTTTACCGCCAGATACCGCCTTCCTTCCCTGGCGACGGGAAAAAACCGACGCCTTTGTCTGCATGTATCACGACCAGGGCCATATTCCACTGAAGGCGCTCGCGTTTGACACAGCAGTCAACACCACGCTCGGACTTTCCATTGTGCGAACCAGCGTGGATCATGGAACGGCACTGGACATCGCCTGGCAGGGCAAGGCCAATCCAGGCAGTCTCTTCAAGGCCATTGAATTAGCAGCACACATGGCTCATCCGACAGCGCTGAACAAGAGCATTTCCTGATGACAATCCTGCTTAATGGAGTAGAAAAACGCTCGCTCCAATTTCCCTCTTCAGG
>JAAZXX010000103.1 GCA_014239995.1 Verrucomicrobiia bacterium | reverse complement strand
CAAACGCGACTACACCCGCTCCGTATTCTGGCGTTCCACTATTGGCCGTCGCGGTCAGCGGGGCCTTGAGAACATTCACAAACACGGTCTTTTCAACGGCACCGGCGGCCACCCCCTGACCTGCATCAGGAATAAAGGTGATCTTAAGGGCCTGTTGATTTCCGGCATTCAAAAACGTGCCGGCCGATGGGGTATAGATCTTTGTCCCCGTGAGTTGGGCACCCGTGTCTGAATTTGTGGCCACGGCATTAAGCTGGACTGAGTCCACCTTGGTTCCGTAAACAATATCAGCCGGATTATCCCAAGTGATTGTGGCTGTTGCCGCAATCATCTGGACCACACTGGCAAGTGTGGCAACGAAGGCCGCCAGATATGTCCGGCAACCGCCTGATGGTTTTAGTTTCATAACTCTATTCATGTTAGTACGTGCGTTTTCCCAATAAAATTGGAACTCAATCTGCATCACTTCATGCAAATCGTCAAATGAAATCTAGGTCCTGCGACCTCAAAGGACTTCACTCGACAAAGATTACATCAAGCAATATACACCAAGGATTTTAAAAAAGCAAAATTCAGACCAAATTAAGTGAATTCAGCAGCAAAGTTCAGACCGAATTAAGTAAGTTCATTTTTAACAAAACTGCCATAAAACACAAGGCATGCTCGTTCGAAAACTCCACGTGATCACTGTGAGAAGGCATGACTTGGCACCCTAGAACCATCATAAGTCATTTGCTTCCAGCAACCTAGCAGTGACATCTTATCAATCAACATCCCCCAAAACCCTGCGCCATCGTTTTAAACCGGATTTAAGTTCCCTTGTCATCCGAGCCTGCATCTTCGCATCATAGATGTTGGTGTTTTCATCCGGATCTTTCTTTAAATCATATAGTTCCCATTGATTCCCCGGTTCGGTCACCTCGAGACCATCATAGAAAATCAACTTGGCTTTTTTGGTGCGTATTCCAAAGTGCGCCGGTCTTTCCTTACTGTTTTCCCAATAACGGTAATACATCGAATCGCGCCAACCCTCCGCCCGCTCTCCCCTGAGCTGCTTGCGAAAACTCCTTCCCTGCATGGAATTTGGTAGAGGAACCTGTGCATAATCCAGCAATGTTGGTGCAAAATCAACATTCAGGATAAAATCCTCCTCGATGACTCCAGGAGGAATTTCCCTTGGATAACGTGCCACAAATGGCATACGCAGGCTTTCCTCCAGCATGAAGCGCTTGTCAAAGTAATTATGCTCTCCCATGAAATAGCCTTGGTCACTGGTGTAGATCACAAGGGTATTGGAGGAAAGTCCGCTTTCATCCAGATAATGGAGCAAACGACCAATGTTGTCATCAATCCCCACGGCACAACGTAAGTAGTCACGGACGAATTTCTGGTAGGTTTCCCTCCGTGTCTGCTTGGGATCCACACCACTTAGATCAAGAAAGCCATCACCGTGATCCGGTCTGGCAAGCATCCGTCTGGTGAGTATTTCGAGCGGCCAACCGGGAATCCTTGACTTATGCGGTCCAGTATCCGCCATCATGTTCTCGGGCTCAGCAAAGGTCACATTGGCGAAAAGCCCGGCATACCTCCGATGAAATTGCCACGGTTCATGCGTAGCCTTGAAATGGAGCATCAGGCAAAAAGGTCTGGACTGGTCGCGTTCCTTCATCCACCTGATGGCCTTGTCGGTAAAAACATCAGTGGAATGCTGGTCCTTTTGCACCAACGGTTTACCTATATCCATCTCATACATCACAGGGTCATGATATCGGCCTTGCCCCTTGGTGATATTCCAATAATCAAATCCAGTTGGAACACTTTTGAGGTGCCACTTACCGACCAGACCGGTCTGGTAACCAGCCGCACTCAAGAGATGTCCCAGATGCTTCTGATTGGGCTGGAGTGTGTCCCTCAAGGTTTTGACCCCGTTCACATGACTGTATTGACCAGTCAAGATGGAAGCCCTGCTGGGAACGCAAATGGAATTGGTAACAAAGCAATGCTTGAGGCGCATCCCTTCCCTGGCAATGCGATCAATGTGGGGGGTCTTGAAATGGGGTGAAAACCGGCTGCCATAGCAGCCCCATGCCTGGGATGTATGATCATCCGCCATCATGAATAGGATATTTGGCCTCGCTGCAAACAGGCTCATCCCGTTTAAAAAACAACAAAGAAAAAACAGCATCAGCGGGACTCTACGCTGATACAACATCTCTGGAGCCATCGGGAGGCATTTCATATCTTTTGACTAGCGCCCCAGAAAGCCTTCATGGATTTCCTGGGACCATCTGTTCGGCCATGAAATCACTTACTCGGCTCAGGAACTGGAGACGTACTTTTTCCTGCACCAATTGGTGCCCGGTATGCTTCAGCTCCAAATATTCGGACTCGATTCCACGTTTCTGGAGTTCCTCATGCAAACGCATGCTCTGCATTTTTGGAATCCGCGGGTTGTTTTCTCCATGCGCCAAAAGGATCGCCGTGCTGTAGTTTTCCAATCCACTGCACAAGCCAAGCGGGGAACGTGCGGTCCAATATGGGTCTCCCATGGGCTTTTCGCCATTCAGATCAAAGCCAAGTTGAGTCATTGAAGAGAGAAAAGGCGACAACTCATTCTGGAAGCTTCCCAGGTCGCTGATCCCGTTGAGGCAAACCACACCTCTGAACGGGTTCGAAGCTTGAAATGCAGCGGAAAGAGCGGCGAAAGCACCGTATCCGGTGGCGAGACAGAATACGTTGGCGGGATCACATTGTTTTTCCTTGAGGGCCCATTGGACAGCAAGCACAAGGTCCTGATTCCATTGTTCAGCCCAGTAAGGGTGCATGAGTCCAGCATCCCTGCTGGGTGAAGCTGATACGCGCGGGTGGAACAGGGTCATGACAGAGAATCCCTGGAGAGAAAAGTATTGCGCCCATTCATCAAGCGCAAAGCCAGGAAAATCAGCAGGTCCATCCATGACACGCACAAGAAGTGGCTTGGGTTGTAATGGATCAGACAATGCTGGGACAAATTGCAGGCTAATCGGTTGATCACCGGCTCCCTTGATCTCTTGACTTGAGCTTGGACGAAAAGCCTGTCTTCGAAGTTGAGGACGTTCCATTCCGAGGAGGGTTACCTTCTGATTCAGGGCGGCAGTGTAGAGCTGGTAATAGGTTGGAAGTTGGGCATCTTGGTAGCCAACGATCCAGTGTTTTCGCTGAAGACTGCGATTGGGAAAAAACAGGTCTCCCTTGTCAAAACGCAGGAAGTTAAGGATCGAATCGTATGCACCATGCAGCATGTGCCAGGCCCGTTGAGGTCCGTAGTTAGCAATGCCTTCGGGGACGCCCTGGAGAGGATCCAGAAGCACGTCACGAACATTTTGTTTGTCCACTCCCTGGATTTTCCTTGATTCACCCGTGGCTGTCATCCATTCCCAAAGAACGACCGCCCCCCCTTCTTCGGCGGCCAGATACCAGAGCGTCATACCATCGGGAGAAAAACCGAGTAACTCGGGAAGTATCTGTTCTTTAGGAAAAGAGCGTTCAAGGGACCAAGCCTCACTACCAGGATCTTTGAGCAAAAGTTCAAGCTCCCCTTCCCGGGACATGCTGAGAGCTGCCCTGATGTTAAAATCGGCGTCGACCTGCCACTGGATCACATTCCCGGGATTTTTGGTATCAAGTCGTAATGCTCCGCTCTGAAGATCAATTCGATAAACATCGTGGCGTCTTCTGTCATCCAGGTTCATGGAGACAAGCACCTGGTCCGGTGCCAACGGGCTCAGCCCCACCAGGTGAGCCTGAATTCCCCGGAAAGGGGTCAGGTCTCTGGTGTTGAAACCCCTGAGATCCACCTGCATCAGGTGCCCATTCTCATCGCCGTTCTGATCCTGAAAATACAGCAGATGTTCATTGTCATACTGCCATTGGAAGTCGACAACGCTTTCTGTTTCCCGTGTCAAGGCACGGTTATTTCTTCCTCCGTCACCCCGCAACCAGATGTTTATTGCCCCCTCACTGGGAGCAAGGAATGCAATTCGGCTGCCATCAGGAGAGACACGATAGGAGGTACTACGCTTGTCCTGAACGAGTCTTTTGAGAATTGCCGTATCCGCTCCAATCACCCGGGTGCAAAGGATGGTAAGAAAGATAAAACAGGCATACACCTGCCACTGGAAGAAGTGCTTTTTCATTTGCGAAGGAAAAGGATTATCCAATTATGGATTTAATCCAACCAAGAAATGATGTTCAACAAAACAATCTTTCATGTCATGCGGGTTTTCATTCCCTGCAAAAAAAAATGGCCCGCTCCGAAGAGCGGGCCACGTGATTATTTGAGTCTCAACTCAGAGAAACATCTTATTCCGCGATGTAGAACTCAGCGCCCTTGTCAGGTGCAACCGAGTGAGGGGAACTCGCACCACCAACGGCGGTGTAAGGTCCGGTCACGCTACCAGCGGCTTTCAATGTGCCCGTGTATTCGATGACAACTTTGCCACCTTGCAGGGAGACATTGGAGATGGCTCCACCGCCACCGCCACCGCCACCGTTATCCACAGGTTCTGTGAAGCCACCACCAATCAACACCTCGATGGCATTGATCGGAGCACGCACACTGGTCGGTTGACCTTGCAGAACGAAGCTGCTTCCTTTGACGTTCTTGAAGACAATGAAGTCGCCTTCTGCACCCTCCACATAGGTCCCGTCAAACGCGGCGGTGTCAATGTGGTCAAGTGTTTCGCCGCCGAAGCTGATTGGGCCGCCATTTGCGAGCCCTGCAACCTCATCCTCAGTAAGGACACGTCCCCAGATGCCAACGTCATCAATGTCACCCTGCCAGGTACGATTGCCTGTATCAGGATTATTTCCGATGAAGATGTTTTTACTATTTTCACCAAGAGATGGTGCATTTGCATTTTCGGTATATATCTCTCCGTCAACGTAGAGTCTGGTTCCGAACTCTGCTGCGGAGGCGTCAGAAATAGCAACCATGTGATGCCATTCGCCTTGAGAGACGTCGGGACCCGCAGGGCCTTCACCTGTTCCGCCTGCATGCGCAAAGCCGCCTTCGCCACCGCGACGATGGACGCGCCAGCGATTGCCTTCACCCTTGGCAACCAAGGCCTGCCAGCCCTTGTCAAATCCACCGATCTTGAACCAAGCGGAGACAGACATGCTGCCACCCTCAAAGGACAGGTCAGCATTGTCACCGCCGGTAATCTCGACAAACTGGTCGATACCATTCAGGGCAAGTGCCTTACCGAATCCATCACTAGGTCCGTCAGTGAATCCAATGGGCTCACCTTCTTCACTGCGCTCTTCACCGTGATACAGGCCAAGGGCATCATCGAAGTTTTGCTCATCAAAGTTCCAGAGAGCTGTCAAGCCATCGGAGATACCAGGCTTGACGGTGTATGCACCACCACGCGTATTCACACCACCCTTGGTGTAGACAATCACGTCATAGGAGGCATCACTCGGGAGGCCACTGACAGTCACCGAGTTGGGGTCCTCGGCGTTGGTGTCCAGATACCCTGTCCTCAGAGCAAGGTCATTGCCTTCGGCGTTGTTGTTCTCCTCACCACGACCCTGACTGGACCATGTGTTATTAGAACTCCAGGTCACAGAGATTTCGGTGTGTGATCGCACTCCATCCACGTCTGCCGAGAGGAAATTCTCGGTACCATTCAAGGTTTCAACGTTATTCCAGACAGAAGTTCCAAGCACACCAGCCGCGCCAGTGACAACGGAACCAGCCCCGTTGGGCTCATCAGAGGCGAAGTTGATGCCAATGACGTTTCCAGCTACCAGTGGTGTTGGAGGCACATACTCACCCACAGTAAGGGTGGCTGTCTCGGAAGTTACGGACAGACCCAGAGTGCTGATTTCAACGCTGTAATCACCTGCGTCTGCATCGGTGATGTCCTTGAGAACCAGTGTACTACGAGTTGCTCCAGCAACGGGAGCGCCATCCTTGGACCACTGGTACAGAACCGCATCCGTGTAAGGTGATCCTGCATCAGCAACGACCTCAAGGGTCAGCTTGGCACCCGAAGGTGCTGTACCGCTCTGGGGCTGAGTGGTGATATTGACATAGGCTCCGGTCGGATCGCCCATGCCACCACTGATCACGGAACCCGTAATGGGATCGAGATCCGCTGCAGCCGTGTCGTCACCTTCTTTGCGCCAGGCAACCTGGAACCAGTCACCACCGCCTCCTTCTTTCACCAGCATGGCAAAACAATAACCTTTACCGGCCGTCAGGGAAATAGGATCCAATGTGGTCTCATCGCCCGTTCCTGGCTCCTGAAACGCTCCGCAGCATCCAAGTTCAAATGCAACCGGAAAGTCCTGGGTGGGATCTGGAGCGTCTGCGCCACTTTCATTGAGGAAGAATTCGGAACCGTCATCACTACGAACAAAGAAGTGATAATCACCGGATTCCTGAGGTGTCAAGACACCCGTGACCATGGCACCATAGTTGTCACCGATACCGCCTGGAAAGTCGAGACCGTTGATGTAAACCGTTCGGCTTGGATTGTCAGGGAAGTTAGGGTCATCGAAAACCATGTTTTCCACAGCCGTTCCACCGTTGTCATCATAGACAAGCAGCTTGAGGAACTTCTCCACTTCAACCTCACCAATGGTCTTGGCCGTCACAGCATTGGATGCTGATGTGGACAAGTCACCATTGAGATTCATCGTGTAAATCTTGTAGGTATAGCTGCTATTGGCACTGACAGCCATGTCGGTGTAGCCCGTTGTGGTGGACTGCCCGGCAAGCAAAGCGCCATCTTTTTCGATCTTGTAGGCAACCTTGTCCCCAGTGGGAGCAGCTGTCCAAGACAACTTGACGAATCCGGCGCCTGCCTGAACCACTTCAAGACCGCTTGGGGCTGGAGCCACGCCACCCGCTGTTGCAGTGGTGGTCGAAAGCTTCAGGTTGTCAAAATGGGTGTGCTCATTGGCACCACCCGTGCGCCCAGCGAGAACCAAGCGACTCTTGGTCGGGAAGTAATCGGTCTGGAACGCATCGATGATTGTGTTTCCTTTGAATGCCACCGTGAGCTGCGCATCATCGTTGACTTCCACGGAAAATGGTTGCCAGCAAAGTTCAGCCCATGATTCAGGATCGCGTGGTTCGCCACCGTCATCCCAGTATGCCTGGTTGCGGGGTCCTGTCTGCAGGCTCGTGGCATCATCGCAATCGCCATGACGGGTCTCAAGGGCCACACGCTCAACACTGACGTTGTCCACGCGAACGATGATACCTTCAATGTCACCGCCGTCAGGAAGTGTATTACCCTGCCAGGTATCAAAACTGATGGCCACACCGGTGGTGGTTCCACCTTCAGCAATACCGCCAGCGAAGTTACCCTGCCCACCGATGGTGCCATTGGTGTTCAGATCTTCAATCACAGGATCGGTGCCGTTGTCGCGTGCTAGACTGACACTGAAGCCATCCGCAGCACGTGGTCCGGTACTGTTACCAATACGAACATCACCTTCCAGTTTGAAGCCCGAGACGATCTTGTCGTCAGCATCAATGCTGGGGAAGGCAACAAAGCCAGTTTGGCCTCCCTCAGGATAGGTTACAGCGAGAAATCCTCCAGGGTTACCCCCAGATTCCACCCAAATTTCGTCATTGTTACCTGACAAAATGATACCGTCATCGGCAGGATCGCTAGAAAAGTCCCAAGAGCCCTCTCCAGCATGAGAATACGCACCAAAGCCGACAAGGCCGGCAGTGAGGAGCGCATATCCTGCAATCTTACTTTTGAATTGCATGTCGTATGTTTTCTTCATGATTGCATCTGTTGCGATTTATTACAGCTCAATGGTTTTGGCACAACTTCATACTTTCCCAGGCACTTCGAACGTCTCAAGAAACAGTCCGCAGTAATTCTTGAAAAACCATTTAATGGCCCAATATCCAATAGAGATGAGTCATTTGATAAGCACCTTTGCAATTTTTAGCAAGGAAATAATAATCCGCTGCATTCCTGCAATGCTACTCGAGAAATGTTGCCACCTTGGAGATGGCTTGCTTGGCCTCGGCATGGTTCGGATCCAGACGCAGCACCTCCTCGAGGTGGTGCTGGATTCGAGGCCAATCCTTCGAAGGCAGCAGAAAACGGGCAAGATTGAGATGAATGGGCAAGTGGTTCAGGGATACCGAAAGGGCTTTCTCGAGAACTCCGATGGCCTCTTCTGCCTTTCCAGTGAAATGGAGTGCGATGGCCAGATTCGCGTGGGCGGTCATGGATTTGGGATCCAATGCCAAGGCCTCTCGAAAAGCATTGATGGATGGTTCGTATTTCTGCTGTCGGCCAAGGCAAAGCCCTAACTCGACATGAAGGGCCGGAAAAAACGGCCTTTGATCAATGGCCGCACTCAGATAGGTCTCTCCTTCTGCGGTCCTCCCCGGTGCATTGGAAAGGAGGATGCCCAGTTCGTACCTTGCCAGGAAATGATGCGGCATCTGATCCAGAATTTCCTTCCACTGGGTTTCCGCGGTAGCATGGTCGCCATAAGCCTTCAGGAACTTGGCATACTGGTCCTTGAGCATCCAGTTATCTGCATCCTGGGTAATCGCATCTCGGTACATCTGCTGCAAGCCTTGCAGCGCATCGACATCCGCGGGAACTTTCAGCAGGCCAATCTCCTCCTGCATGGCTGCATTCATCTGTTCCCTGTTGGATTGCTTCGAGAAGGGATACTGATTCAGTCTTGAGAACATGGTCAAGGCCATGCGACGCTGCCCCCATCGAGTGAGGCCAAGACGGGATGCACAGGCTTCTGCGTCAAGCCAAGCATCCCCTTGTTCTCCGTTCCGTGTGCGACCCTGAACACCAAGAACATGGGCGATGTTATCCGCATAAAGAATTGCTAATAGGTAAGTTGCAGAAAACCTTAAATGAACATGATCCCAAAAGAAATTATTTCCAGGGATCCCGTTTTTTGACTGACGCTCAAAGGCCTTGATGGCGTCCACAAAGTAAATACCCTCCTTTTCGCGCCCGTGAACGGTGGCGTAGATCTTCTGGTTGATGCCTTGGTCCGCTCTGAACCGAAGCAAATCCAACTCACGGGCCATGGTCAAATGTGTTTTTGCCTCTGCTGCCTGCCCCAGCAAGCTCATCGCGGAACCGAGATTGAACTGAAGATCCGCATGAGCTCCCCCTATCTCTTCAGCCCGTTGCAGGCTGGTGTAGGCTTCGCTGGTCAAACCGGCCCGGAGCAGATCACGGCCTTCACGGTATGCCAGTTCCCATGCCTTCTCCTGGTCGGAGGATAAAGTTGCGTCCAAGCTCGAGGCAAAGGGAGCCGAGTCCCTTATATTCGAAGGGAGGTTACTGACAAAC
>JAAZXX010001030.1 GCA_014239995.1 Verrucomicrobiia bacterium | reverse complement strand
GCGTGCGTAAGACGCACAAGACTTAAAATCTTGCGAGGGTGGCGGCTCAATCGGTCTCACGCGCGTGTGTGGGTGTTGCATGTCTATCCTCATCTCAGACAGGGGCAACGGGTGGCAACACTGTTTCCCAAATCACCCAAAAATTGTGTGTGGTCTGATATATATCAATAGGGGGGCTTGAAAGGGGGTGGCATCCCCCATTCCAGGGGGTGCTAGCCACAACCCCCACCCCCGCTTGTGGTATTATCGGACTCATATCCTCGGCGTTTGGCAATCTTGCAGACGATGTAGACAATTGTGCAAATACAGATAAAAACGATTAGGTCCGTCATACTTAAAGTTCTACTTACTTTTGCTGTTTTGGCACACCTAAAACTTCATCTTCTCGCCTATTCTGACGCGTTTTGGTGTGCGTAGAATCGGCAAGTTTGTCACTTATCTGACCGCTTTTTGACTGCGTTGGAAGCCCCATTTCAGGGCATAGCCCAGGTTACGCTTTTA
>JAAZXX010000102.1:7157-9457 GCA_014239995.1 Verrucomicrobiia bacterium | reverse complement strand
AGGGCCAATTGAGTGGCATTGGAGATGTGGCTCGACCTGGAATCGTACACCGCCTGGACCAGGACACCAGTGGATGCATGGTAATCGCAAAGACGGATGCGGCTCATCAGGGATTGACGATGCAATTCGCTCGACGCTCTGTGACGAAGGTTTACACGGCGGTAGTGTGCGGCAACCTGTTACCAGGTCAGAATAGAATCCAGGCTCCCATCGCAAGACATCCAACGCAGCGAAAGCTGATGTCCGTTGTGGATGGAGGACGCCCCGCAGTCACCGATTACAAGGTGCGTGAGTATTTTGGAACCCTCGCAACATGGGTCGAGGTTCGACTACACACCGGACGTACCCACCAGATTCGTGTCCACTTCAAATACCTGGGCTTCCCCTTGTTTGGAGACGCCAGCTATGGCAAACGCAGCAGCTCCAGACTGACCGAGACCAGTGGCTTCACACCACCGAGGCAACTGCTGCACGCGTGGAAACTTGGTTTTGATCACCCAGCAACAGGTAAGGCACTCCTATTTGAAGCCCCCATACCTGAGGACTTTCAGGAGGCAGTGACACGCCTCTCAAACGCCCCGCAATGTTCCCCAAAGAACGTGCAGGGTTAGGTTGGCGACAAGGAATTTCATTTGACTCCTCCCCCTGCCGCAGAGTGTCAAAACCAGACCCGCAGGAATCCAGGTAGATCGAATGAGACGCCGCATGCCAGTGTTCCACATCAATGAATCCATACACTAGCAACGGAAATTTTGAGCACAGACAGAGTGCATGCTTTTCCTGTTTGGCCTATTGCCCACCAGGTTGCAAGTGCGTTCTTTGATGCTTCGATCCTTGTGGCCGAAGAAACCGCACATTAGTCTCAGGACATGATTCGATACCTGAGCATGCGCAGCCGCTTGATGGTTTTGCTGGCATCGTACCTGGCAGCCCCCTGTACCGAGGCAGCAAAGCCATTCAGATTAAAGGAAAATGCAAATCTGGTGATTCTGGGGAATGGTCTGGGATCCCGCATGATGCAGTTCGGACTCCTGGAGACGGAGATTCAACGCCGCCATCACAAGCACCGCCTGGTGATCCGAAACATGGCAGACGAAGGGAACACTCCCGGATTTCGCCCCCACTCAGGACGCCCCTCACCATGGGCCTTTCCCGGCGCAGAAAAGCACTACGCCTCCCTCTCGGAAGCCAAGGATCGTTGGGGTTCGGGACACGCGGGAAAAGGAACCTATGAAACACCTGACCAATGGCTTACTCGTCTGGGTGCCGATATGATTATCGCCTTTTTCGGTTACAATGCCTCCTTTCGTGGTCCGGAGGGTCTTGAATCCTTCAAGGAAGCATTGCGCGGCTTCATCCTCCACACACGCGCTCAATCCTACAACGGCAAGGCTGCCCCGGGATTGGCCCTGGTCTCTCCCATCGCCTTCGAGGACCTCTCATCGACTTACAACACCCCCAATGGACAAATTGAAAATGCAAACCTGGCACTTTACACCGCTGCCATGGAGGATGTAGCTGGGGACTTGGATGTCCTTTTCGTCAATGCGTTCACGGCCAGTCAGCAATGGTATGACCACAGCACGGAACCGATCACGCTGGAAGGGTTTCAATTAAATGAGAAAGGTTACCAGCTCCTGGCTCCATTGATCGCAGATACCATCTTCGCAGAGAGAGAGAAAGGCACGATCGATGGGGAGAGGCTTCGCTCCGCCATACAGGAAAAAAACTGGATCTGGCACAAGCTCTACAAGATTCCCAATGGCGTGCATGTCTACGGACAACGCCACCGCCCCTTCGGTCCAGACAATTACCCACATGAACTGAAAAAACTCAACGAAATGGCCACCAACCGGGATCGGGCCATCTGGGCCGTCCTGGAGGGAAGCAGGTTTGACCTTGAGGCTGCAGATGCCCAGACACACGCCCTGCCTGAAACCAAAACCAATTATCGCATCAGTGCGAAAAATGGTTCCATCGACTATCTTTATGGTCAAAAGGCTGTCCAAAGCATGCGGGTCCCCGAGGGTTTTAAAATCGAAATGTTTGCCTCAGAAAAAGAGTTTCCAAATCTGGCCAATCCCGTCCAGATGGCCTTTGACAACGAAGGTCGATTGTGGGTATCCACCATGCCAAGCTATCCCCACTACCAACCCGGCGATGCAAAGCCGGACGACAAGCTGCTCATACTCGAGGATACCAACGGGGACGGGAAGGCAGACAAGGAAACGGTTTTCGCAGGAGGCCTGCACCTGCCGACAGGTTTTGAGTTGGCATCGGAAGGGGTTTACGTGGCACAA
>JAAZXX010000102.1:0-7147 GCA_014239995.1 Verrucomicrobiia bacterium | reverse complement strand
GGCACAAGGCACGCATCTCGTCCTGCTGACAGACAGGGATCACGACCAGCAGGCAGACACACGAGAAATCGTCCTCAGTGGATTCGATGATCATGACACCCATCATGTCATCAGCGCCTTCTGCGCCGATCCTTCAGGAGCTATCTACATGGGGGAAGGCACCTTTCTCCATAGCAACATCGAAACACCCTACGGACCCATCCGAAGTTCAAATGGAGGCTTTTTCCGTTATGCCCCCAAGAGGCGACATCTGGAAAGATCCGCACGCCTTTCCATTCCGAATCCATGGGGTACTGCCTTCGATGACTGGGGGCAGGCGTTCTTCGCGGACACGTCCGATCCCAGTGTGCGATGGATGGGGCCTGGGACTGTCGAAGTCCCATACGGTTCCTTTGCACCCAATCCCCGTAACCTGATTGAGGAGGCACATCGCATGCGACCCACATCCGGATTGGAGTTTGTATCGAGCCGACACTTTCCCGAGGAAATGCAGGGCGACCTGCTGATTCACAACACCATCGGATATCTCGGGACCAAGCAACATACCATGGTCGATGAAGGCACAGGCTATCAAAGCAGGCATCGTCAGGATTTGCTGAAGAGTAGCGATGGAAATTTCCGACCGGTGGACATGGAATTCGCACCGGATGGTTCCCTTTATATCACAGACTGGCACAACGTCCTCGTCGGGCATATGCAACATAGCGCAAGGGATCCCCTGCGCGATCATGTCCATGGTCGCATCTACCGTATCACCTACCCTTCCCGCCCACTGGTCAAGCCCGCACACATTGCAGGTGCGCCCATTGAAGTGCTCCTTGATAATCTCACATTACCGGAATATCGAAGTCGCTACCGCACCCGACGCGAACTGCGCAAGCGTCGACCCAGTGAGGTGATGAGCGCATTGGAGCGATGGGTGGCAAAACTCGATGATTCCGACCCCATGCACGCACACCATCTGGTGGAGGCCATGTGGGTTTCCTGGGGACATGACAGGGTGGACCAGAGCCTCGTGAAAAGACTGCTCAAAGATCCAGACTATCGAGCGAGAGCGGCTGCTGTGGGAGCGATTCGCCATAACAGCCATCGTATTCAGGGTAGCAGGGATCTACTCATGCAGACAGCGAGTGACCCCCATGGCCGGGTGCGCATGGAAGTCATCCTGGCTGCGTCCCACATGGAACCAGCCTTGGGTCTACCCATTGTCCGGGAAGCTGGCAAAGCTCCCATCGATGACTGGATCCGACCTGTTTATGAGACGGCACTGAAACACCTTCAAGGGGAACGTATCCAGGCCGCTTCCTGGACACCCCCTCAAACCAACCTGAGGGGTGAGGCCAGGAACTTGTTTCTGAAAGGTGCCGAGGTCTATCGACGAGAAGGCCATTGTATCACCTGTCATCAGGAAAAGGGGCAGGGGTTGCCTGCGGCCCAATTCCCACCTCTCGCAGAATCTGAATGGGTCGTTGGTCAGCCTGAACGACTGATTGCACTGACACTTCATGGACTCCTCGGGCCCATGGAAGTCAAGGGGAAAACATATCAGGGCCTGGTCCCCATGACACCCTTCAAGGGGCTGAAGGATGCTGAAATTGCGGCGGTCCTCACCTACGTGCGAAATGCATTTGGAAATCAAGCTCCCATGATAGGACCTGACACCGTCCGGGCGGTTCGAGAAGCAACCAGAAACCAAAACGGGTTCATCCAAGCGTCCACGCTGTTGGAGTCATTCCCCGAAGTTGATTGAGGACCGAAGGCTCCCTCAATGGTTTTTCAGCGTATCATCACGCAGTGCTTTCACACTGATGGAACTTCTGGTCGTCATGCTGACCAGCATTTTCAAACGCAAAGAAACAAGCGCGAAAGGCAAATTGCGCCAGTAACCAGCATCAGATCTCTCTTGCCTACATGATGTATGTGGACGACAACAATGACTGGTATCCACTGCCCCTCGGTATCGCCTTCATTGGTGGTATCAAGGAAACCAACCGCGTCAACAATGTCGCTCGTGGTGACCTGCCAGCACGGCAAGCACGGTGCCACCGATAAACAAGGCGTGTGGCACAAATCCATGGGGCAGACACGCTGCACTGCCTGCGACCAGCTAACCATGAAAAGACTCAAGAAAACACCTGCATCCGGCAGAGACAAGAACCTGCTCATCGCTGAAACTTCTACAAATATGAGCATCCAGGAAGACAGCAGAAAAATTAACCTGATTCAGGAGAAATGAGTCGCACCGATTACATATTGACAGACCATCACAAATATCATTGGTTAGGTTGCGTGCATACCCCACGCGAAGCCCCTGAGAAACGTTCACGGCAGCCCCTGCAAGGCTTCACGTTGATTGAATTGCTGGTGGTCATCGCCATCATCGCCATCCTTGCAGGCATGCTCCTGCCCGCACTCTCCAAGGCAAAAGAAAGGGCCAGGCGAACCTCCTGCATCAATAACATCAAACAGCTGACGTATGCCGTGCTCATGTATTCCGACGATCACGATGGTTGGTTCCAACCCACGGAAAACATCAATCCCCACTGGTATTCGGTAAGGTTCAGGAACACCTATCATGAGCAGTATGCGGTACCGCGCTCATCTTTCTATTGTCCATCCAATCCTAAATGGGGCCGTGATGATTTTTGGACCTGGCCCAATGGAACCGAATCCGTGTTCGGCTATGTCTACTGGGTTGGCAACAAGGCCTACAACGAGAACAAATCATACCACCCTGACAAATCAATCTTCGAGGATGGTTCCCCCATCTTTGCACAGAAAAACACGGACAGTCCCTATTACACGGTGCTCTGGACGGACATCAACCGCCAACTCAATGGAAAGGATTGGAAGCGCCCCGGGGATCCTGATCCGTTGATGCGCGGAGTGAACCATTTCAACCGCCAGGGCGAGGAACCAGAAGGTTCCAATGAAGGATACCTGGATGGCCATGTTGAATGGGTGAACGGCCAAAAATTCATTCGCAAGCCGAAAGTCATGATTGGATCCCATCATTTCTTTTATGGCGGCGTCGAGGAAGCGGTCAGGCGCCCCTTGGAATAGCGTATAAACGAAGGGGAGGATGTGTCACAGGGTTCCAGTTTGCTGAACCAGGTTTCCATCCACACGTATCTCAACCTCCCTCTTGTATCTGCGAATAATCTCGGGATCAGGTTCCAGTCCAAGACCGGGGGCCTCAGGCAGGCAAACCATCCCATCCCCGTCCAGCCGAATGGAGGTCCTGGTCAATTCCCTGGCCAATGGGGTCGCCTCCACTGGGTACTCACAGAGCTGGTCTTCGACATGCCCTGCATAGGATTGAATGGATGCCGACAAGGCAAGATGAGAGGTGAAGGTGTGGTTCACATAGGCGACACCCCGTTCCCGGGCATACTGGGCCACCTGGAAGGCAGAGGTAATACCCCCGATACGGCCCGTGTCGATCTGGATATAGCCCAGTTTGCCAAAATCTATCATGTTGTATGCCTGATGCGACTGGTGACAACCTTCCCCTCCCGCCAAGGAGAGGGGATGACTCAAACTGGAAAGCTCCCGATAGGCACCCAGCGCGGCAGAAATGAAGGGTTCCTCAAGCCACGCAACCCTGGCTTCCTTGAGGGCCGGCAGTCGCTGCCTTGCAAGCGCCACGTCATCTCCCCAGACGGTCCCAGCATCAATCAAGAGGGTCGCATCCTTACCGAGACCTTCCCGTGCAGCGTGCACCTGCTCCCTGTCCTCATCCACGGTTCCACGTCCGTAGGGTCCCCAACCAAACTTGGCGGCACGGAATCCGCTGCCCCCCATGTCTCTGGCCTTTTCAAGCGTTTCCTGGGGCGTTTCACCGAAGAGACCGGAAGCGTAAGGAAGCTTGGCAAAGGATCGATCAAATCCCAGCAAACGATAAATGGGTGTCTCCAGCTGTTTACCGAGCAGATCCCACATGGCAATGTCAATACCACTGAGAAGATGGTCAGACTGAAGCAAATCCAGGCTCTGCTCCCCCACCCGCTCATGGATCCGTCCAATATCCCTCACATCCCTGAGCGGCTGTCCCAGTATGGAGGCGCTCAGTGGTTTGCAGGCGCTGTGGGACATGGGACAGTTCCATGCTGCCATGGTCACAAGAGGTGATGCCTCACATTCACCCCACCCCTCCTGGCTATCGGTGCGCAAGCGCACCAAAAGTGCATCCTGACTTCCATCTCCAATGGCATGGATTTCAGGCATCGCCAGGTAAAAGAAATCGACAGATTCAATTTTCATGGCTTGAAGTTTGCAATGTCTGAAAGGAGTCTCAGGCAACAAGCTCGTGCAAAACCCTTCCGTGAACATCCGTCAATCGAAAATCGCGACTGGCGTAACGGTAGGTGAGACGCTCGTGATCCATGCCCATCAGGTAGAGCATGGTGGCATGCAGATCGTGAACATGCACCGGCTTGTCAACCGCCTTGAAACCAAAAGGATCGGTCGCACCATACGAAGTGCCCCCCCTGACACCGCCCCCCGCCATCCACATGGTAAATCCGTAGGGGTTGTGATCGCGTCCCAATTTACTCTCACCCTTGTTGTTTTGCTCCACGGTGGGTGTACAACCAAATTCACCACCCCAGACGACAAGGGTCTCGTCAAGCAGACCTCGTTCCTTGAGCTCGGCAAGCAGTGCCGCAATACCCCTGGAACACTCCCCGGCAAGACGCCGGTGGTTCTTCTCAATGGCATCATGGTTATCCCACGGTTGCCATTTACCATGCCAAAGCTGAACGAAACGCACCCCCCGCTCCACCAGTCGGCGTGCCATCAACAGCTGCCTTCCCTGGGCGGTATCACCGCAGCGCTCACGCACGGCAACAGTTTCCTGCATGATATCAAATACAAAGCAGTCGAGTGGGTTTTTCGGCCAATTGGAGTCTTGCACCGTCGGAGGAATCGGAATCGAGAGGGCCTCAAAAGCCCAATGGGAATCCATCGTATCGGTTGCTTGAGAAGGTTGACTACTATCTTCCCCAATGGCTAATGATGAAGAAAAGGCGAATAGCAGCGTGGCCCAAAAATGACATCGATTCCTTTTTCTCGTGCTTTTTGGACAAGAGCGCCTCCATCTGACAATGTGTATCCAGCAGCCTTGCATGAGTTTGGTTCCAATAAATGAAGTATCCGGAGTACTTTTCAACTTGTCAATCTGTGACACCTGTTGGCTTAAAACCCCATCGAAACTGAACAGGGTTGAAACCAAAACTCCTTTCTTGGATTCCTGAACATGGGCTCCGGCTGGTCATTTTGAAAATCGGATGTTTTTTATTGCAAATGAGACCCAATCTCAACATAGTAACCCCCGTGAGCTAAGCTCGCAGACCAACTGCCATCCTTGATTTAAATACACGATCATGAGCAAGGAAAGACAACGCCGCAATTTAAGCAATGAGGCCTTGGAGATGATTGCGGGTCGTTTCAAGGCCCTCAGTGAGCCGACCCGGCTTAAATTGATCATTGCGTTGGAAACCGGAGAAAAAAATGTGACCGAGCTCATGGAGGCGGTCGGCACAACGCAGACCAACACCTCACGGCATCTTCAAAATCTCACCGACAGTGGCATCCTTGGACGTCGCAAGGATGGCCTCAACGTATTTTATTGTATCGCAGATCCCTCTATTCTTGAGTTATGCGAACATGTTTGCGGGAGCCTTGAAAAGCGTTTCCGATCACAACAACAAGCCTTCCTTGATTGATCAACCGTGACCCATCCCCGGGTAAGGGCTTCACCCATTCCACCGCTTTGTAAGCATATTCTGGACACTCCCAACCCGAAAGGACTCCGATATCACTATGCTCCTGACTTGATGGAGCATTGACGGTCAGAGATCTCGGCACGCAAGGTGGCAGCATCCCAAGCTTCGCGGGACTTGCCCATGTCCCATGGTGCAGGCCCCACCATGGTGGAACGACGCCCCTCCAGGGTCATCTTGTTGCGTTCAGCATCGAGGGTCACGGTTGCAAAAAGCGGGTCCTTGTAGGGTACGGTGTACTTGATCCAGGGGTAGGCCTTGTCAACTGCCTCACCGTAACGGACTTTCTGGTAATCTCCACCGACCCAGAAATAAGAAGCACTGTTGATTTGAGGGTAAGCAATGCCATTGATTTGTCGCATGTAATCACGGTGATGATGCCCTGAAAAACAGGCGACAACCTTCTTGAAACCTGCATCTGCATTGACCAACTCCAGCAACTGCCTCACGTCATCTCCATTCTGGACACCGCCGTCATGCGCACGCTCAATACTTTGATGAACAAAAACAAGCGTTGGAAGGGTTGCCGCCGAGAGATCTCGTTTCAACCAATCCAATTGGTCAGTCGCGATGTACCTGGGATAGCCTGAGACATGTTCAGGAGCTCGATCATTGCCATCCAGAACCACAAAGTGAAAACCACCACGGTCGAAACTGTAAAAGCGTGAAGGCATGCCAAGAAACGCGACCGTCTGCGCGCGCTTATATCCACCGTCCGTGTCATGGTTCCCCAAAACATGGTAACTTGGACGCTCGAAACCATTCCATATGTCCAGAAACCCTTGGTTCTCGGGTTTGGGAACACAGAAATCCCCCATCTGAATAATGAAGTCGAGTTCTTCTTGCTGAGCATGTGCGATGAATGCCCTCAAGCGGTCATCCGCATCATGCATCACGTCCTTGTGAATATCAGCAATCAAGCCAAAGCGTAACAATCCTGCTGTGTTGTCAGCATGCAGCCCTCCAAGATCGTGTATCACGGTAGAGGCTGTAAGCAGCGAGGTACTGGAAATAAATTTTCTCCTCGGAATCTTCATCTTCTCATCGTAGGAACAGGCAGCCTCAAAGTCAATCGCGCCTCCCTTTCAAAAACGATACCCATGGAAAAAAAACTTTGAGGCAGTTATGATGATCAGGAAGGGGTTGTGCTACCCCCCCTTATCTGGATATGAATCGTTGGGTCTTCTTTGCAAAGACAAGGTAAAGAGGACCGCGGAGAGAAAATGCTGGATAAGGTCACCCGTCATGCGAAAACGTCTGAAACTAGCGACGGCACATCAAAGTGCCATGACGCTTCTGGAAATCCTGATTGTAATCGCAATTATCGGGATCCTGGCAAGCATGCTCCTACCGGCAACAGGCAT
>JAAZXX010001029.1 GCA_014239995.1 Verrucomicrobiia bacterium | reverse complement strand
GGTGTTGAGCTATCGCCTGCCTGGTCAGAAATTATTGAATAGCATGGGCGTTACTCTGAGTGCTCATAATATCAGCCACTATTCCCCTGGCGAACGGATGGAGGCCTCCAAAGTACGGGATAAAGCTCACACTGAATTGTTGGCCGGCTTGATTGACAAGCTTAAGGCGACCAAGGAAGCCGATGGGTCGAGCCTATTCGATCACACCGCATTGGCCTTTGGTTCGAATATTAGTTCAATCCATTATCTCGACAACTGTCCAACCATACTCACCGGCGGCGGCGCCAACTTGAAATTGGGCCAACACCTTGCTTTGCCTAAAGACACACCGCTCTGCAACGTGTGGCTGACCATGCTGCAAGGCATGGGGATCGATGCCGAGCGCCATGGCGATAGCTCGGGTGTGGTCAAGGAACTGCAGGCGTGAGGGTAGGGAAGCCAGTGGAATGACCGATAGTTTTCCATTAGCCCAACGGGCTATCTGCATACTAGCCCGGGGCAA
>JAAZXX010001028.1 GCA_014239995.1 Verrucomicrobiia bacterium | reverse complement strand
AGCAAAACGCAGGACCTTCCTTCCTTCAAGGACCTCAAATTTGCATCCAAGTTGCCCCTGAACGGGTGGGCAAGGCAGGCGGATTGGGGGCCATGTCTGCCGGGCGTAACGGTGAACGACCACCCCGATGGCAAGACCGCCAACTGGGCGACGAAGAAACTGCTTGGAGGAAATCTGCAAGAACCGTTCTTTCTGGGAGCCGGTATCTTTATGCCTCATCTGCCCAACTACGCGCCTCAGAAGTATTTTGACCGATTCCCTCTGAAGGACATCAAGATTCCGGACGGTTTCCGGGAAGATGACCTGAATGATGTGCCCGCGGCTCATGCCAAGATGGCGCATAATCCGTGGTTGAAGAGAATCAGGGCGATGAATCAATGGAAGCCGGCGATCCAGGCCTACCTGGCGTGCACCTCCATGGTGGATGACCTCATTGGCCAGATCGTCGAGGCGCTTGAGAAATCCAAGTATGCCGACAACACGATTATCGTGCTGTGGAGCG
>JAAZXX010001027.1 GCA_014239995.1 Verrucomicrobiia bacterium | reverse complement strand
CCATATTATTCAACCCCTCTGTACCTGGCCGCCGAGCAGGGTCGCCGCGAAATCGTCAAGTTCTTGATCTCCAAGGGAGCGAAAGTAAACGTAAAGAGCTCCAGGTCGGGATATACCCCGTTGCATCGGGCGGCATGGGGGCCCGTGGCTCGACGGTTCGGTCAAGGAGCCGAAGAGCAGCCACAATATAAGAAAATCGTGGCCTTCCTGATTGCAAAAGGCGCTGAAATCAATGCCCGGGACAACGACGGCAAAACAGCATTGGATCAAGCCATCGAGGGCGGCACAAAGGAAACAGTCGACCTTCTCCGCAAACATGGCGGCAAGACGGGTGAGGAATTCGCCGAAAAGTTTAAGGATTATTTCGTGGGAACCATTAAAATCAGGTTCCACCAGGCGGAACTTTCAGAGGACCGCAAGCGCGTGCCGTGGACGGGATACGGAGTGGATGGCGGATTTCCCGGGACGGTTGTGACCGCCGTGGAGATCACCAACGCCTCCGG
>JAAZXX010001026.1 GCA_014239995.1 Verrucomicrobiia bacterium | reverse complement strand
AGTTTGTACACTTATACAGTAAACATACCACAGTTGCTGTTACTGTTCTTATATAATTACTTGATCAAATCAATCAAAATGAACTTTTAACAAAAACAGAAAAACCAAACATTCTTTTTACAACAACTGAACAGTACAATGTAAATAAAACATATTTGATGTTCAGTTGTGTAAACGCCCATATCTCTGTAAAATCATAATATTTTATTACCAAAATTGATAGATATCTTCATAAATATGTAATCGAGAATAAAAAATTAATTTGGTTGTAAAAAACATAATCGTTGTTGAGAAATCCACCAACAAGAAATTGTAAACAAACATTCTGTTAACTTCACGCAAGCTTATATAGTGTATAATGCCGGACGTTGAGGACGAATGTCTAGCTATCAACGACCACGGACTATCAAGATGGTTACAAAATTTTTGGTTTTACAACTTTATTTTATGCCTTTTAGCGCGAAAGATCAACGAGACACCCGAACCTCCAATATAACAGATTTA
>JAAZXX010001025.1 GCA_014239995.1 Verrucomicrobiia bacterium | reverse complement strand
GCCTGGGCGGTCGGCGTTCGACCGAATTCACCTCCCCAAAGAACCAGTGTATCTTCAAGCATGCCTAGACGTTTCAAGTCACGAATCAATCCTGTGATCGGCTTGTCGATTTGTTGAACATTAATTGAATGACCTTTTTCCAAGTGGGAATGTTGATCCCATTGTTCGTTATTGAATGGAAGGCTGTGGGCATGGCTGACCTGAATGAAACGAACACCCCGTTCTGCGAAACGTCTCGCGAGCAGGCACATCTGCCCGAAATTTTCCGTCTTTGAGTCGTCCATGCCATAGAGTTTCCGTGTGATCTCAGATTCTCCGGAGAGATCGGTCACCTCCGGGGCCTGCGTCTGCATCCGAAAGGCGAGTTCGAACGACTGGATTCGGGCTTCCAAGGCTTCGTTAATGGCTGAATTTGAAGGGTTCCGTTCGTGCAATTTACGCAGAAGTTCCAGTTGGAGCTTCTGCTGGCGCGGACTCAAAGAATCATTGGTCATGTAGTTGAAC
>JAAZXX010001024.1 GCA_014239995.1 Verrucomicrobiia bacterium | reverse complement strand
GTCATTGAAGCGCTGCGGAAGGTGCAGGGAAAAGACTTGATCCAGATACAGAACAAAGCCAACAAAAAGTGGGGCCTTTTTGACAAGGTCAACGGAACGAACGCCACGCGGCGGGACCTCGAAGTCGGCAGATCAGTGAAAAATATCGTAAACTCCTGGAGCGGGGAACTTGAGGCTTTCGCTCAAAAGCGCAGGCCCTTTTTGATTTACAAGTGAGTTCCCAACTCGTTCCCGGGGATTTTGGATCATCGGTCCATTTTTTAAACTTGATTTTGGAAATCTTTTTGTTCAGGGTAAAAACCATGAACCCCCTTAAGTTTTTCACGCGCAATCTATACCTAGTGAGCGGTATATTGTTGATGCAACAACTTTGCATGGCACAAGTGCTCGATTTCGACGTAACCTCAGAGGGTCCCTGGTCGGACGTTGAAAAAACAACCCTCGTCGTTCCCATGGTTCCCAACGGTTCGATTGAGGTGGATGGAAAACCCGAAAGCTCGGAGT
>JAAZXX010001023.1 GCA_014239995.1 Verrucomicrobiia bacterium | reverse complement strand
GCGGTACAAAAAGAGCTTGGCAAACGAGATGAATTTAAAAGCGATTTTGATGAATTAAAACAAAAGATCAAAAAAGCAAAAATGCCAAAAGAGATTAACGAGAAAGCCAAAAAAGAATTGAAACGGCTTGAACTCATGCAACCCATGTCAGCAGAAGCAACGGTAGCTAGAACATATATAGAATGGCTTGCAGATTTGCCTTGGAAAAAGGCCGCGGGTACTGAAAAAATTAAAATCGAGGAAGCCCAGAAAGTTCTTGATAAAGATCATTACGGGCTGGAAAAAGTAAAAGAACGTATTACCGAACATCTTGCAGTGTTAAAACTGGTAAAAAAAATAAAAGGGCCTATTATTTGTCTGGTTGGACCTCCTGGGGTTGGTAAAACTTCTCTGGGTAAATCCATTGGGAAAGCCATGGGTAGAGAGTTCGTTCGTATATCCCTTGGAGGAGTTCGTGATGAAGCCGAGATTAGAGGCCATCGCCGGACGTATATTGGCGCGTTAC
>JAAZXX010001022.1 GCA_014239995.1 Verrucomicrobiia bacterium | reverse complement strand
CAAGGCGCAGTGCAACGCTCAAATTCATTCCTTCTGTTTCACCAAGCTGTTGCCCGCACTGCGCAGACGGCATTGATCCATGGCGACTATAAACTGGTCAAAACTTGGAGAGACAATCGCCTCGAGTTATTCGATCTTTCGAAAAGCGTCGAGGAAGACATTAACCTCGCAGAAAAACTGCCGGGCAAGACAGAGGAGTTGCATGGGTTGATGACCGGCCACTTAGATAATGTCGGCGCTGAAACCCGAAAGATCACCACCAAAAGAGCCAATCAGTAGCAGAATGAAACACCTCCTACTCACAACAATCGCACCGTGCTGTTGGTGGTGTGTGTGAAGTCGCAGTCAACAGAAAGATCGACTTAGGAGGCTGCTAAAACTAATATTCGAACAGGTGGTCCATACTGTGTCGGATAGATTAATATGAAAGTACCCCTTACTTTTGCTTTTCTTATAATCCCGTATTTTTCCTGTTTTGCTGAAATTACAGGTTATTGGAACTTCA
>JAAZXX010001021.1 GCA_014239995.1 Verrucomicrobiia bacterium | reverse complement strand
AATGGTGGAGGTGGCGGGAGTCGAACCCGCGTCTTACTAAGTTTCCATTTGGGCATCTACAAGTTTAGTTGGAATTTTTCTTTTTCTTCAAATGTGTCGGCAACCAACCTCCTCAATCTGAAACACCTCCTTAAATCTTACTGTTGCTACGGAGGAATGCAACAGCCAGCCTGACTTAGATAACATCTTTCGCTACGTTTCAGGCAAACTCAACGAAAGACGCCTACTTCAATTACGCCGCAAGAGCGACGCGAGCAGGTGTATAGTCAGCGTTATTTGCAGCTAACAATTTGATGATCGTTTTTACGTGACCCCGATCATCACCCACGACTTGCTTCCCAATATTTCCACTTGTAATCGACTCCCGCCACCTCCACCAGTCCTTATTTTTAACAGAACCTCATTATTACTAATTTTATATAATAATATCAAGAGTTTCTGTTATTGCCTAGAGTCTATAAACTTCATTTGGTTTCACCCGAATTCACCCGTTTTTCGGGGCTGA
>JAAZXX010001020.1 GCA_014239995.1 Verrucomicrobiia bacterium | reverse complement strand
TGATCGAACTGCTTGTGGTGGTGGCGATCATTGCCATCCTCGCAGGCATGCTCCTACCCGCCCTGGGACGTGCCAAGGACAAGGGAAAAGCCATCGCGTGCAACAATAATTTACGCCAGCTCATCTTGGCTGCTATCATGTACGACGAGGATACCGAGCGCCTACCCATCGGCTGGAACCCACCCCACAACATCTGGTATCGTCAATTGCAACCCTATCTTGGACGAGGCACAAACATCTCTGGAAGAGGTGTTTTCATCTGCCCTTCAAGCCTTCAAAAGGACGAAAAAGGTGCCATGCGGCCTGGTGGTTTCTGGGGTTTTCTTGCTTACGCACAAAATAGCCGGATCAACCTTGGACGCGCCGACATGGGCATGCGTAACGTTCAGGATCCCACAGGGACCCTCCTTTATGCCGATACCGACGGATGGGATGCATGCCTTTACGCTGACGAGGATGGAACCGCCAATGTCCTTTATCGCCACAGCGGAGGGTCGGAGTGGAGCTC
>JAAZXX010000101.1 GCA_014239995.1 Verrucomicrobiia bacterium | reverse complement strand
GGTGGGCTCGGACGGATACAAGGTCGCGATATTCAGGGATTCCCCTTGTTCGTCCAGTGCCTCTATGCGGGCCTCGAGGCTTGTCACCTCGGTCGACTTGGCGAGGAAACCGCCCCCATACCAAACCAGAATCGCCAGGAGATGGATACCGAAGGATAGCATCACGGGCTTATGGCGCTTGAGCCCCATATCGATGAGACAGAAGGGATATAAAAAGGGCACGCACATCAAAAAACAGAGCCATCGGCTGCGCTGGTAACCAATCCTCATGGCCATTCCCCAGGCCAGCATGTGCAGTCCCAAGGCAATAAAAAAGCCCCAGGTCAGCAGGCTGGGAATCGTGTCGAATGTGGCCAGCAGGTTGCCAATGATGGCGAGCAGGGGCCTGAAGAGCAGCTCAAGGGGTACCTTTTTCAGCCCAAGCATGACCATGGCAGCAAGGAAGATTATTGCAAAACCACCTGATACATACAGCAATCTTGATTGGGACCTGGAGTCACCTTCCGATTGCTGCGAAAGGTCGATGCCTTTTCGCAGAAGCTTCCATGCAGCATAAATCATCAACAACGCCGTGCATGCCAGGACTCCAAGAACGATATATCCCTTGTACCCGGCAACATGGTCATTCCCCTCAAACAAAGTAAAAAGCAAGCCGAGGAACGCCGAAACACCAATCAGCCCCAGGAGGGAGGCCACAACGATGATACCTAGGGACAGGAATTTCTTGAAGACCATGACTTCCAAGCATATGGCGCACTTTGTTTCCCTGCCATTACAATTTCATTCCATGAGTGTAACGACGTGATCAACCAAGGAACGGTCCATGAACGCAGGCCATGCTCCGGCCTGGATCCCCCCTGCCCTTGAGGGAAAAGCGATGTGACTTGATTCAGAGACACCAAGACTCGGTTGCATCAGTAAGTGCTCTCAAGGAAATTCCGCCGTTCATTTTTAGAAGTGCATGGATTGACTGCAGAAAATCTCCGCGTTCAGGAAAGTGAAACCGAACTCATGGATCGACATCAAATGGAACGGTCAGGCCCGTCCCCCCTCCATCTGAACGGAATCCGTGAATGTTCAAAGTCAAGGAATTGGCACTGGGGTAGAGGGCTCGAAAGGCCTCTTTGAGAGGCTGCAATGAAAAAGTAAGTTTCTTACGCACAAGCGCCTCACAGAGATCATTGTTGTTCTCATGCGCGATGTAGATGTTTACCTGCACAGGGTCCGATTCCAGAAACCCATTCGGGTCGGCAACGATTTCAAATAAATGTTCCCGACATCCACCCCCATATTCAACCTCTATCTCCAGCAGGTCGCCCGATACATTGACCTCAAGCAAACGAAACGCATCGGATTCAGCGGGATCAGGAATTTGAGCCATCAATTGAATGGATGCCTGGGTTTCTAGTTTGACATTGAATCCACGCTCTTCATCGGCAATTCTCTCATCGTAATCAATGAAAACCGATGTGGGATAACCCAAATCAGGATCGTATTCCACATTGATTTCCTTTGCATCCTGCAGGAAGGCTTCCTCAATGATGTCGAATAATTCTTCAATGGTTTTGTAGCGGTTCCAGTCTTTCTCACTCACAGGTGTACCGTCGGCTTTCGTGGTGATTTCAGCCCATTCCCCGCGCTCTACCTTGATGTTGACTGGCGCAGTGTACTCGGGCAGGCATAAACAGGACCCATTGAAAACATATTGGTACGTGCTCAGGGCCTGCTCGTCCCAAAGTTGCCGATTCCGGTCAAATTGTGCCCGCATCCAGCTACGGTCAAATCGAGCCAAACGGTAGAACTGTTGGGGAGCATCATCCTCAGGAGCAATCCAGTCTGTTGCTGCACTGGATACCACGATCGGATCCGATACAACTTGCCAAAATGCCAAATCATCTGAGGACTCGATGACATAGCTTTGACCTGAAAGGGCACCAAAACTAAGCTTCAACTGTCCTCGCTCACTCAGTTTGAATGATGTCCATTCAGGCCTCAATTCAGCCCCTTGAGCGAAGCTTCCCACGGTTAGAATCCCCATCGTTGCACAAATTATCTTCCACATGATCTTTTATTAATTAGCATCGAGGCACATCGCCCCGTCATTTGGTGTATCGTTACACCAATACAGTAATCTGTAAAGCACGTCATCGATCAAGAACCGATGCAACATTGCGAGCGTCCTGAGCTTGCTCTAATTCAGCGGCTTGACGACCATGACCTGAAAAAACAGCATGGAAGTTCCCTGCTCACCTTGAATCTGGAAAGTCAATTCCCCTTCATCAGCAAGCTTGGTTTCCAGCAGTTTCCAGGAAGAGTCCGATAGATTGGCTTTTGACCGCAAAATGTAAGCTCTTCCAGGTACGGAGCTTATTTCCAGGCGCAGCCCCATGGCGTCATCAAGAGTCACCGATGTGATTTGGGTGACACTGTCAGACGCGCGTGGATCCGTCCCTGCTTCAAATTCATCACGATTACCATGACCGTCTGCGTCAGGGTCTGCATCTTCCCCGCTGATGCTTGAATCTGCCCGTTCTTTCTGGGTGAAAAATGTGTTCATCCAATCCTCATAACTGAATGCAGCCCCTTCCTTTCTGACACGCACATCAAGTTGCCTGGTGCTTGTATATTCACCATCCGTCACGTGGACCTGGAGCAGGTAATCGCCCACAAAAGGAAAACGGGCCATGGTGGGCAGGAGGGACTTATTTTGGAAGGAAACTTCACCCGGGCCAGCAACCTGTTCCCATTGAATCTCAGTGAGCCCCCGCGGCAACGGCAGACCATCATCACTCCACGCACCCTCCAGGTATGTCCAGGTTTCTGGTTCGCTATGGATCTCGGAAACCAATGTCAGTTCAGGAGCGCGGTTGTCAGGGAACCATTCAGCGGTCAACTGCATGTCAAAGCTGATGTCACTGCTTGTGGCATTGGCTTGATGGATTTCCACTGCCATTAGATTCTCCCCTTCCACAAGCAGTTTGGGATCTATGGCGGATTCGAAAAATGTGTTCTCGTCGTCGCCGCCCACGACGGCCGACGCAAATGTCTGATGCGTCACATTGCCACCCGGTAGATTGTGGCGGAGGATTTCCTGTCCATTCAGATAAACAATGGCGCCATCATCACGAAGTAATCCCAGGGTCATGCTCTGAACACTCGATGGCTGCCTTATCTGGATCGCCTTGCGGAAATAATAAGTGACGGTTTTATCGGAGGCATTTCCTCCAAATGAAATTTCATTTTTTTCATCTCCATCCCCATAGCCAAACTGGGCCCGTCCAGATTTCCAGTCATCATCACGGAAGTTCCGGGTAACCCACTGTGCAGGTTGCGGCGTGTCATTATCCAGGAATTTCCAGGCAGAACCTGATGCTATCAAGTCTTGATTGCCCGCCTGCCTGGCAACGGAAAGTAGAAGTTGTGATACGGATGTCAAGGCCCCGTCAGAAACGGACAATGCAACAAGCCATTCCCCTACCCCCGGCGCAGACACGCGTGTCTGCACAAGGTGTGGGTCTTCAAAGTACAAATGACCCGGACCAGAAACCTGTTTCCACTGAATGCTCAAATGACCGGGAGATTCAGGTAGCCCATCATCCTGCACCTGCCCATTGAGTTCGAAAATGACTGGCAAACTCAAGACGGTAAGTGCCTGATCTGCCCCAGCGATTGAAACGGGGGCCTTGTTTCCATCATTGACAACACCGGGCGAGGATTGATCCAGACTCGAGCGCCAATTGATGGGATCATCTCCATAGGAACGGGCGTCCAGACGCTCAAGAGAAGCCCCTGGGCTGAAGCTCAGGTCAGGCCATGGCCGTTTGTCATCATAGCGCACTTCATCGACGGCGATCATGGGTATGATGGGTCCGTCTGGCATGATGTCAGGCGCATCAGGACGCATTAATCGTATGCGTTCACCATTGGCCTGCAGATTGCCCTCAAAAGGCCCGAGAACCCTCACCTGCCCGGGAACGGCAAACGCAGAACGGAACTGAGTCTCGCTCACATTTGCAATCAGGATAATTTCACCGGGATCCATGAATAAACCGGTAGGAAAAGAAAAACCAATACCCTCGACTTGCCAGGTGTGGGATGGAAACTCCGGGTCAAAAAGCGCAACACGCTCATTCGAAATATTCATCATTTCCAGGAATTCCGGTTTAATTCCATCCGGTGCATAACCGATTTCATTAATCACGACGGGTCCCACCAAGGGTCCAGTGTTCGATGCGCCCAAGGTCAATTGAGCTTGAGGAGGATAATGCCGTTGCCCCGTGCTGGTGTCATGTTGCCCGAAGGAAACTCCATTTGCAGAAGCTCCAAAATCAAAGCCGTGACTGTAGCCGCTGAGCTGGCCTTGAGCATCGGCAGAAAACAAAAAGACGGATTCTCCAGTTGAGCTGAATGAAAAACTCGGATCGATCCCGGGCGATGAATTAAAACCGGACTCCGTCACTACCAAATAAGCGCCGGATGGAATCCGGGTTCCCTCCGGGAACACATATTTGGTCGGGACATTTTTATCATCTGTTAAATACCACCCCCCGATATCAGCGTCGGATGCACCCGGATTAAAGAGCTCTATGGAATCCAGCTGCGGCAGGTCCGTGTGCGCCAATATTTCAGTGATAAGCACACGAGGCATTCCATCCCTGAGATCCTCTCGACCTGGACTCCCCAAAGGTTGACTGGAAGCCCGCCAGGAGGAACCCTGGGATTGATCCTGCAACTGGGCCGTTTGAAGCGGGACCAACGAAAACCCGCCCCCATCAGGAGTTAAAGGCCAAGACTGGTCATCATCATACTTGAATGAAAAAATAACTTCTCCTGTGGCATGCACAAGTGTCAATCGCTCTCCTCCATTGTTCAAACGACCCGAGTAGATACCGGCAAGTGGCACCGTAGGATAGCGACTTCGAAATTCGGTTTCATTCCTCGCCAGGACAAGGGTAGCTCCTGACTCGAGGACAAATCCATTGGGAAAAGTAAAACCAATGCCATCGGTAAATGACACACCACTTAGATCCAGTGCATTGGAAGCCACATTTTTGAGTTCGATAAACTCGTAAGCATCTTCCTCAGAAACCGCCTTATCCCCACTGGGGTGGTACATGATTTCGGTCACCAGCAAATCATTGAAGCTGCGCTCCACCGTGAATGCTGTTTGAGCCAGAGCGCTCCATTCGCCATGACTCAGCCCTCGTGCGGCGAATGATGCATGCCCTTTGATCGTGATCGCTCCCTGGTAAAGCCGTGCTCCCGGAGCGCTGCCACCTCCGGGCAACCTTGGATCGCTCCCATCCAGCGTGAAATACACTCGATCCGCGTTCCCCTTATCCACTTCCAGCTGAAATCCATCCTGCACGATCCCACCGAACTGATTCAGGGCAGGCGCATCAAGGTCGGGATACAGGTCGTCTCGCTTCAATTGATTGAAAAGAATGTCAGTTCTTCGTCGTATGAAATTATTGGCAACTTTGTTGATCGAACCCATCCAGTCC
Source organism: Verrucomicrobiia bacterium (assembly GCA_014239995.1). GTDB lineage: Bacteria > Verrucomicrobiota > Verrucomicrobiia > Limisphaerales > AAA164-E04 > AAA164-E04. The sequence continues at coordinate 4,036 of JAAZXX010000101.1, read as the reverse complement.
TTGTCCCTTGTAAATGGAGAGGACCTTTTTGAATCTCCCCATCGCGCCGATTCGGCAACCACTGCGCGGTCTATTTCCTCTTTGCGTTTCAAAAAAAGTGCGCTTGCTTGCTCGCGAGTCAAGACGCCATCGTTGAACATATGCTTGTGAATATGGTCAGCGACCTTCAGTCTGAATGCGTCGTTATCCAATAGTTTCTGCCACAAATATTGTGGGTTGAAGTGCTGAAAACTACTTCCTGCAGAGTAGGGCCCTGTACGATCCTGGTTCACATTCAATAATGTGTGCTCCGCATCATGCACGAAATGCTGAAACCCAAAATCACCCAGACGATTGCGAATCGAATAAAAATTATTGGGCCGCGTATTTCCCAGAAAATTAGAGATTGGAGCGTCGAGATTTCCTCCGTAAAGGATGATCAGCATGTAATCGATCAGATTAGGCACATCCACAAGGACTGGATAATCAGCATTGCGGGTTCCATCGGGATGGTTTCCCAATACCCGCTGATACGCGGCGTCACTTGAAAATCCAGCCCTTGCCGCATCGTAAAGAGTGCGCCAGTCATCAAGATTGCCATCTGTCGCATTGATCGTGTAAGGGCCAGCTTCCACCTTGACCACGTCATAATCCTCTTTATCGCCACCGTAATAAGATGCGCCGTAGGACGCCTCGGGTCGTTCTACAGCATTGTAAAGCCCCCAATACATGCCATTGATGTAGAGATGCACAAACTCACCCCGCTCCGTATGGTGACCCATGGCGAGTTGAAGATCCCGATTGTATTGATCTCTCAGAAAAATACCTCGACTGTCCCCCTGAAAACTCCATGAGTAATTTTGAAATGTCCTGAGATCAAATCCATCGAAGGATTGTGCCGCGTCTTCACCAAAAACGGGGTATTTCAACTTGGGTTCGCCGTATTCATTTCGGAAAAAGAGTCGGAGGGCATGTTTGGGATTGCTCGTACTTCGACTGAATCCCCCCCTGACTCGAATACCCGCATTGATTTGAAACCCATCTTTTCCATCTGGATAAATGAGTTCCACCGAACACGGTCGCTCCCATTGACGACCGTCTCGTGAGGGGTTGGCATAGATTCCCCTTGAAGAACCAAACATGTCATCCAGGTCCATGACGATGGAATAGGAGGGAATTGTCTGCATGTCATCAATGATCGTGTCACGATAATCGGGGTGATTCACGATCGCTGGATCCATGCCGTAGTCGACAGTATTACTTCCCCACCGATTCGGCCAACCCTCGGGAGCACGGCCATTTGCGGCCTGTTGAATGACATCTTCGAGGAAAAGGTAGGTTTGTGTGTCCGTGTCGGAAGGCTCGTATCCTTCGCGAAACGCCCTGGCACGCACTGTTACTGTTTGATTGATGGCAATGGGACGATCGAAGGTCAGGCCATTGGCCATGGTCGGTTCCGTGCCATCCAGGGTGTAACGGATCAACGCGAATTCCGTTGAGGTCGCAATGGTGAGGTCAAAAGGACTCGAATAAAACCCGCGATCGTGATCAAATCGAGTATCCGCCACAAAGGCCAAAGACCCCTCCGCATTGAGTTCTCCCGGTGTTGCCTCAGCGAAATAGTGGTTGGCTTTTTCTTCCACCTTGTATTCCGATAGAGAGGCATCGAGAAACACATCTGCATCATCGGAGGCGGCATTGAGCACCTGGATTGCCAGCAGGTTTGAACCAGGTTTCAACGCAGGCATGAAGGCAGTGATGGCAAAGTGCTCCCATTCCAAGGCCCCATGTAAGCCCGTCGCATTGCTGTTCCACGTGGTGTTGCCTGGTGCATTGTCCCGCGCAATTTCCACTCCATTCAAAAAGGCAACGAAACCGTCATCATACTTCAGCTTCAAGGTCAATGATTCCAATGCCCCGGGATCGTCGACATTGAATGGAATCCGGGTGTAGAAGGATGCGTGTTTCTCGTGCATCTGCCTGAGAATGTCTGTTTGAATGGCAGTATTCATGCCACCTGCGCTCCCCGCGGTCTGAACTTCGAGCCCACCATGGGTAACATCGCCCACCAATCGAAATTTACTTCCATCAAAGCGACGATAGCGACCCTGCGCCGCAAAGAGTTCAAGACCGGCCCCACCCCCACGTTCATAAAACACAAGGCGCAGAGGATAGGCGCCAGCCTTGGCAAATTGCATGACAGCCACCGTGTCAGCAGGTGCTCTGGGATTGGGAAAGGACATGCTTTGGTCTCCAATCTTCAGATTAAACCCATCATCGCTATTGACACCAAAAGACCAGAAACCCTCCTCGGGAATGATCACGGTAGCGGTTGCCAGCACCACGAAGTCATCTTGATCAGCCCCGATACTCGCACCAGGAAAAGGTGCATTATCCCCGTAATTCCCGGCACCCCCTGTATCAAAAAAGTTAAGGACGGGGACCACCTCTGTCACAGACCTCACTTGCAGGGAAGTTGAGCTGATGACCGACTCCGCCGTGTCGATGTGCCCGACAGGAGAGCGGGCATCTATTTTTTGAGCGGTAAATCCCGGAGTAAAGGCCTGATAACCAACACCCGTCTTCCCTGTTGACCAATGCGTATCGGCAAATTCATTTTGATACCATTGCGTTGATTCAGCAGGACTATCCGCAACACGGAACTTCAGGTCAGCCCCAGTTTTCAACAGGACCGATTCAGTCACAAGCTGCCCTTGTCCATAAGACACATCCCGATACTGCGCTGGGTAAGGATTGAAAACAGTTGCCAGAGTCACCCCATCAGGGTGCACTAATGCCAGAAATTCCCCACTGGCATTGAGTCCGAAATTGGCATGCAGCGGTTCACCCGGGACGCTCCGATCCTTACCTGACGCCCACACGGTCAATAATGCTCTGGGACCCAATGTGGTCGATGGAAATGGCCACTCAGTGAGGTTATCAGCGTTGTTGCTGAGAAACCATCCGGTCAAATCAACGGTCACGTTTGAGGGGTTGTAAAGCTCAATCCAATCCGAGCTGTCACCATCTTCATCCTGAGCAGTAAGTCCATTGCTGGCCATGAACTAGGAAATCACCACCTGAGCTTCCATCTGGGTCGAAAGCGACAAAATCAAGCACAAGATCACACGCATCTGGGAAAACCATCTGTCTCGCATGGTTGAAGCACTAGCAGAAATCAGGCCATTTAAGAAGACGGGTGCGTTTTCAAAAACTGAATAGTGCAATCAAGCTCATCAGGGAACAAGACTGCCACACGCATGGATCATGAAGCACCACAGCTTCACATCCTCCGGACGCTTGAACAAGGTGAAGCAAAAGACGCATGGAGACAGGCATGTGCTGATGCCTTGGCTCTTCCCTTGGAGCATGTAATAGAAGTTCGACTGCGCAAGCCATCGATGGATGCTCGACAGGGGACGATCCAAGTTCAGCTCCGACTCGATGCCCCTGCCCTTTTGGAGAAAACGATGATACTCTCTTCACTGCCCACTGACATGCATGTGGATGCCATAAACAGATTTGCCAGCCGTGATAAAAAGGAGTTTTTTATCGGGCCCCGCAAAGGTCAGATTGGCAGGTTTTTCATCCGTGTGAATGCGCCCAAGCAAGATCCCAAGAGGATTGTAAACTTCCACTTGAGCACTGGCAGCATACAGATTCCCTTTTTCATCAAGGGTCAACCCATCGGCATTCAGTGACAAAAAAGCGTGTTTATCCGTCAGGCTACCAGGCTTTTCAATACGGTATCGATAAATCGTGTTGGCACCCTCATCAGCGACATAGAGTTGTTTCCCGTCGTTTGTTCCTATGATTCCGTTGGGGCGCACCAGGTCTGCGCAAACCTTGATCATCTCGTGCCCTCCCGCTCCCAGGTAAAAAACATGAAAACCGTCGAGTTCAAGTTTCCCTCGCGTGCCGTATCTTGGATCAGTAAAGTAGATACCGTTTTCAGGATCAATCCAAAGGTCATTAGGACTATTGAGCCGTTTGCCCTGGTAGTGTGTAGCCATGGGAACCGGGGCTTTTCCATTCTCGATGGCCACTAACCTTCGGT
>JAAZXX010001019.1 GCA_014239995.1 Verrucomicrobiia bacterium | reverse complement strand
TTCGCAGCGCAGAAGAAATTTTTTTTCGTGACAAGTTGTTGGGTATGGTGGCTGATATAGGACATCTCGCACTGTCGCTATCTCGCCCCAATCGCTGCAAGTGCGACAGTGCGACAAAAGGCTGCAAGTGCGACAAAACGCTGCAAGTGCGACGGTGCGACAGTGCGACAAAAGGCTGCAAGTGCGACAAATGGCTGCAAATGCGACAATGCGACGGTGCGACAGTGCGACAAAACGCTGCACAAAACGCTGCAAATGCGACAGTTAATTAACTGTCGCACTTGCAGCCTTTTGTCGCATTTGCAGCCTTTTGTGCAGCCTTTTATGCAGCGTTTTGTCGCACTGTCGCACTGTCGCACTGTCGCTCTGTCGCACTGTCGCACTGGCGGGGGCGAGATCTCGCCCGTTTTGTCGCACTGTCGCACTGTCGCTCTGTCGCTCTGTCGCACTGTCGCACTGTCGCACTGTCGCACTGTCGCACTGTCGCACTGGCGGGGGCGAGATGTCCTAT
>JAAZXX010001018.1 GCA_014239995.1 Verrucomicrobiia bacterium | reverse complement strand
TATTTCACTCAGATGCAATGCTACGGGGCGCCCGACCCTAATAACGTTGGCTTTGCAGATATTCGCCAGGTTCAGCACTTGTTCTTCAAAAACAACCGCAAGAACGTGGGGATGGTAGTTCAATCCGATCTCAACTCGGCCCGGCCCGGTGGAATCCACTACTATAATAAACTACACCCGGGGATGAGAATGGCGCGCTGGGCGCTTGCCAAAGAGTATGGCAAGGACATCGCCTGCACCGGCCCGATTTACAGCGGATACAAAGTGGACGGCCGCAAGGTGACGGTCTCCTTCGAAAAGGAAAGTCTCTTTGGTGGCCTAATGGTTGGCAACAAGGGCATGGCCAAGGATTACCGGAAACCGGGGAAATTCGTGGAACCCGCAAGACCCACCCCTGGTGACAAGCTCAACCATTTCCGCGTCTGCGGAGCTGACAGGAAGTGGCACGCCGCCGAGGCGGTGATAGTTCGTGATACCGTGGTGGTCAGTTCCGGGAAGGTACTCGCCCCCATC
>JAAZXX010001017.1 GCA_014239995.1 Verrucomicrobiia bacterium | reverse complement strand
AGAATCCCGGCGCGCAGGTGACCAAGTCCGTCAAGGAACTTAAGGCCGACCACAAGTTGGCGCTGACCGGCACGCCGATCGAGAACCGCATGCTCGACCTGTGGAGCATCGTCGATTTTGTGCAGCCAAACTACCTCGGCAACCAAGAGCATTTCAGCCAGGTTTACGATTTGCGGGTGTCGGAAAAAGACGAGAACGCCGCCCGTATCGGCCGCCGAAAACTCTCGGCCAAGCTCCGGCCGTTGCTGCTGCGCCGTGTCAAGAAACAGGTGGCCAAGGATCTGCCGGATCGCATTGAGCAGCGGCTCGACTGTGAGTTGCCCGAGGAGCAGCGCAAACTATACCTCGCAGAGTTGAAGCGAAGCCGTGAGCAGGTGATGAAAGCCGTCCAGCAGAAGGGTGTCGCCAAGAGCAAAATGCACGTGCTCGCGGCGCTGACCCGGTTGCGGCAGATTTGTTGTCATCCCGGCCTAGTCGGGAGCGACACGGAATCTGGCAAGATGGACACGCTGTT
>JAAZXX010001016.1 GCA_014239995.1 Verrucomicrobiia bacterium | reverse complement strand
GTCTTGATATCATTGGCGTAATTTTCCAGCTCGGTGAATTCCTTGTCATACAAGGCGTGATCCGTGGCTGTTTTTGTTGCATCCTGCGCCAGCATGGCCAGTTCACTCATACGATCCAGTGCCTTGCCAACCTTACCCAGGTAACCGTCTTGCGTCTGGGAAAATGAGATCGCATTGCCCACATTGTCCTTCGCTGCACTGATACGATTAACCTGCGCGTCGAACCGCAGCGAAACAGCGGCTCCACCCGCATCATCGGCGGCTGAGTTTATTTTCGAACCAGAAGATAACCTGGCTAACGACTTCTGCAGTGACTGCGTCGATTCATTCAAGACACGAGCTGACATCGCAGATGATGGGTTTGTATTTATAACTACCATTTTTGACTCCTTCCTTTGAGTTTTGTTCTGTAACACACGGCTTCCATGCCGTAGGTGGTTTTTAGTGTGGCAACCACCACGCCTTAGTTACTTTTTGCATAACCTAAACAAGGTGTTTTGCTTACCTTATACTT
>JAAZXX010001015.1 GCA_014239995.1 Verrucomicrobiia bacterium | reverse complement strand
GCTTCTTATTCGGGTTGATTATTCGCTCAATGTCGTAGAGTAAGTAAATGCTGGGACGCAGGGAGGGGGGGGACAGCCTCGTGGCGTCCATATCTACAGCGATTTTCGCGATGAATTCAATGACGGCAAGGTCACTCTGGCGCTAAAGGGTTTCCTGCGTTACAACCATCCACGTCGCGGTATTCAACCGCCGCGCGGTCATATCTCCCTGCAAATTGAGGAACAAAAGTTGCCCCCAATGAAATAGATAACCCAACGAATCGATATTGCCGCTAAAAGACATAAGAAATACGCAAATAAGCGACACATAATTGTTGTAAACCTGAAGGGTGCTTCTATTTCTCCGGTAACACGGTGTCGTGCCCATTTAACTTAATAAGGAGAAGAATTGATGACCAAAAAGACTGATGACGTGGAGGCCGTGGAGAAGCTCGGCAAAGCAAGGGATGCGATCGTGTCTGAGCTACGCAAGACGATCGTGGGTATGGACGACGTGATCGACGAGCTGATGATCTCCATC
>JAAZXX010001014.1 GCA_014239995.1 Verrucomicrobiia bacterium | reverse complement strand
TGTGTACTGTCTTTTGCATTCACATCTATGACAGCAGCAATAAGCTGCTCAACGAGTTCAATATCCCCATCAACGACTACTTTGTGAATTTATGGTCAACCACACCCGACCAGCACCACGGCTGCGATTGTTGTTAGTAGGAGGTGTTTCATTTGGCAGCGGCTTTCAGTTCTGAACCCGTCTTGCCGCCGTGTTTGCGGAGAAGTTTGGCGGTTTCTTTTTTATTCGATTTTGCCTTCTGCGAATCAATTTTAAAGTCCTTGAGTGCTGTGTCCAGTGGGGTTTCTCCATGTATATTTATAGTATTTAAAAGAGCACCTGAATCTATAAGCATTTCAACAGTTCCTTGGCTCCGCTTGAGCCTCAATTTACTCTACCATTTTAAAGCTGAAGGGAAATGAAACACCTCCTACTCACAACAATCGCAGCCGTGGTGCTGGTGGGGTGTATTGGAGTATCAAAAACTGAGTTACTCAAAGATGAAGATGGAAACCTCATAATCTTGCCCGCTGAACCAGCCG
>JAAZXX010001013.1 GCA_014239995.1 Verrucomicrobiia bacterium | reverse complement strand
TGCCGTGGTCAACGTGACCAATTGTACCGATGTTTACGTGGGGTTTACTGCGCTGAAACGCTTCTTTTGCCATTCGATTATTTTTTGTTGGTTAGTTCTTTATACTTTGCTAATGAACAAATTCTTAATGGAGCCCATGACCAGGTTTGAACTGGTGACCTCATCCTTACCAAGGATGTGCTCTACCAACTGAGCTACATGGGCATCGAGCGACGTGGCCGCCTGCCTTTCAAGCCCGCCTGCGAAACCAAAAGCTCATTTGCTCCCATGTTCCCATCTTAAACAACTGGAATTAAAGAACTTAGCGATTGGTTTGCGCCCCAAAAGGGAAGAGAATTTAGTTGCCCACCAACCCCCAGTCAACGCTTTTTTTTGAAATAGTTCAAATAATCGCTCACGTAGGCCGTTTTATGTTCACCCAAGCGTGAACATGCGGATCCCCTCGGAAAAACCAAAGGCAATTTGGCCCCTCAATCTGCCAAACATCCCATATTTTGTCGTTACCGACGTCGTGATTCTTGTAAAA
>JAAZXX010001012.1:218-527 GCA_014239995.1 Verrucomicrobiia bacterium | reverse complement strand
CGAATCTTAACGGAGAATTGGATAGAAGTCCTGAGGAACTAGAAATCATTGAATTACTGGAAGACAAATGAAACACCTCCTAATCACAACAATCGCAGCCGTGGTGCTGGTGGGGTGTGCCACGACGCAGCAACAAGAACCGCCGTCAATCAAAGCGTCAGGCGCCAACCGCAAGCTGGCCGAATGATTCAAGATGCCCCACACTGTGAAACTCGGTCCAAACGCCAAACGTCTCGTTGCAGCGGCAACCCCCAAAACAACACGATGAAAATGACTTACCTTAGGCTTGTGCTGGCGGGCGCAGTTTTC
>JAAZXX010001012.1:0-208 GCA_014239995.1 Verrucomicrobiia bacterium | reverse complement strand
ACCTCCTTGGTGGGGTGATAAAGGTAAGGGCAAAAGACCAACGCTTCTTTATATCCATGGCGGTGGTTTTATCGTGGAAGACAAGGAGTCTAGGCAGTTGAGACTATTGCCTTACCTCGCCCGAGATTGTGTCGTTGTTAATATTAACTATCGATTAGCTCATGAAGTCAAGGCCCCAGGGGCAGTTGTCGATTGCTTAAAAGCTCTG
>JAAZXX010001011.1 GCA_014239995.1 Verrucomicrobiia bacterium | reverse complement strand
ACCCCAAAATCGCCACCACGTCGCTGATCATGTGCCCCGGCAGGGTGTGCGACAGGATACTTAGGTTCGCGAACGAGGGCGCGCGGATCTTCAGCCGGTACGGTACGCCGCCGCCCTTGCTGAAGATGTAAAAGCCGAGTTCGCCCTTCGGGTTTTCGGCGCCAAAATAAACCTCGCCGGCCGGCGCGTCCTGCCCCTGCGTCACCAACATGAACTGGTGGATCAACTCCTCCATGCTCGAGAGCACCTTCTGTTTGTCCGGCAGAATGATCTTGCCGTCATCGACATTGACCGGGCCGCCGGGCAGCTTGGCCAAGCACTGGTCAAGCAGGCGCACGCTTTGGCGCATCTCCTCCATTCGCACGAGGTAACGGTCGTAACAGTCGCCGACTTCGCCGTACGGCACGTCGAAGTCGAGTTGATCGTACACGAGATACGGGTGCGCCTTGCGCAGATCGTCCTCCATGTTACTGCCTCGCAGGTTCGGGCCGGTCAGGCCAAACTCGATCGCGTCCTCCCGACTGATC
>JAAZXX010001010.1 GCA_014239995.1 Verrucomicrobiia bacterium | reverse complement strand
ATGAAGCACGGTAAGCATATTTTTGGTCAAAAACCTCTGGTGCACCAACTGGATGAATTGCGCATGATTCGTGAAGGTCTTGCAGCTAAACCTGAGCTTGTCACCCAGATGGGTAATCAGAGGGCCTGTATAGAGGGACGCATGCAGGCCGTTGAGCTTTTGAAACAGCATCAACTCGGACGTCCTGTTGAGGCTTATGTCTGGACGGGCGCCGTCAAGCGAGGACATTATTTTGCAGATCCTTGGAGCGATCTTCCCCCAGGCAAACCTGTTCCCAGCTACCTTGACTGGAACCTTTGGCAGGGGCCCCTGAGTGGAAATGTGGGATATCACGAGGATCTTGCGCCCAGACGATGGCGCGGGTTTTGGCAAACGGGTGGAGGACAGCTTGCCGACTGGGGCTGTCATTTGCTGGATCTGCTCTTTTTTGCATATGACCTGCCTTCTCCCGAGGCTGTTATCACACATACCCCGAAACCTTCCAACGATGGGCATTCTGCCCATAACCAGAGCGTAATTACCTTTCCA
>JAAZXX010000100.1 GCA_014239995.1 Verrucomicrobiia bacterium | reverse complement strand
AGTCCTAACTTGCTTTCTTGCGAGCCATTTTCAGGTAAGCGCAGGTCAAGCACCGCACCTTTTGTTCATCCTTGTCGATGACATGGGCTACGGAGATCTCCAGTGCTACAACCGAGATTCCAAGATACCCACACCCAACATGAACCGATTAGCCGAACAGGGCATGCGGTTTACCGATGCTCATGCCGCTGGGCCCTTGTGCCATGTTTCGCGTTATGGGTTGATGACTGGGCAGTATCCCTTTCGTGGCCAACCCCACACTTGGCGAAGGCAAGCCACCATCGATCCCGAGCATCTTACCCTACCTTCCTTTTTGAAGTCCCATGGTTATCAAACTGCCATGGTGGGTAAATGGCATCTGGGATTCAATGAATCTGGCTATGATAAACCCTTACCGGGAGGTCCGGTAGATCGAGGTTTTGACAGCTTTTTCGGTATCAGGGCTTCCACTGACATTCCACCCTATTTCTATATCCGAGGGAATCAAGCCGTGATGCCTCCCACACTTGAAATAGAGGCAAATAACAGCGATGGATGGTCTCCCATTCAGGGCGCTTTCTGGCGAAAAGGTGGGATTTCGCCGGATCTGCAGTTAAAAGATGTTCTACCAAGGTTCACCGAGGAAGCGATCAAGGTGATTGTCGAGCATGCCCCCAAGAAAGATGAAAAACCGCTGTTCTTATATCTTGCCTATCCTGCTCCTCATACTCCCTGGCTTCCATCTCCAGAATTCCATGGCAAGTCAGGTGCAGGTATGTACGGCGATTTCACGATGATGGTGGATGCCATGATTGGACGCGTGATGAAGGCCTTGGATGGGGCGGGTATGGCGGATGATACCATGGTGATCCTTAGCTCAGATAACGGGCCGGTCTGGTATGAAAAAGACGTGGAACGATTCGATCACGATGCCTCTGGTGGCCTTCGTGGTATGAAAGCCGATGCCTGGGAGGCAGGACATCGGATGCCTTTTATCGTTCGATGGCCAGGACGTGTTCGACCAGGTGCACAAAGTCAGCAGATGATCAGTTTTACCGATGTCCTGCCCACCGCCGCATCGGTGATTGGGAAGGAAATATCAAGCAGCGTACCATTGGACGGAGTCAGTTTTTTCAAAGTTTTGACTGGCCAACAGCCTGAAGCCATCTCGGTTCGTTCATCGCTAGTGGTTCCCTCCGGCAACGGGACCATGACTGTGCGCCAGGGGCCTTGGAAACTGATACGGGGACTGGGTTCTGGTGGATTCAGCAAGCCAGTCAGGGTCAAGCCTTCTGCTGGAGATCCCGCAGGGCAACTTTACCATCTTGAGAATGACCTGTCCGAAACACAGAACCTCTACCATCAGCGGCCAGACATCGTCTCCTCACTTGAGGAGCAGCTTGAGGCAGTGCTTGCTGGCCATGGTTCTTCCTGATGCCAGCTCTTTCAAGGCTCAGGTAAATTCTAGCTTTCGGCAGGCTGATTTCGTTTAATCATGACTGCGACATGCCGCGTCTGCTCTAGAATGTATTTTTTGATGGTGATCTCAACCTTGCTTACTGGAAAATGAAGTAATACCCAGTCGGCAAGGTGGCATGCGAGGGTCTCGATGAGTTTCCATTCGCGTTGTTTCCCCCATTCATCGAGCGAACGGGTCAAATAATCATAATCAATGGTCTCCTGAAGGTCATCTTTGGCCGCCGCCGCCCGAAAATCATGATGCAGTCTCAGGGTGATCAGGAGCACCTGTGGCGTCGCTCGTTCGATATCCGGGACACCGACTCTGAAGCAAACCTTGAGGTCATTGATCTCTATGATGTCACTCATGGGGCACATTTTTTTTGTCGCAGGACGCGTTTTGGATGATTGTGTTGACAAGGGTTTGAGTGGGTTGATTCAGTTCCAGAGAGGAGGCTTTTTCCAACGGTATCCACTGGAAACTTTGAGCTTCATGGTTGAGGATGACTTCAGGGTTTTCTGAACGGCAATGGCAGGTGTAGTTTAACAGGATAAAGTGAGCTTTTCTGTGAAATTCGCTAAGAAAAACCGCATCCTGCACCATCACAAACTCGATCGACTCAACCGCAAGTGCAGTCTCCTCCATGATTTCCCTCTCAAGTGCCTGTTGTGTTGTTTCGCCCGTTTGGATTTTTCCACCCGGAATTCCCCACTTGTGGGACCACTTGTCTGTGCGAATCATTAAGACCTGCCCCTTGGTGTTGAAAATGAGCGCTCCCACCGTTGGGATCGGGTAGGGAACATCGAGAAGGTCAGGTGAAGCCTCGTGACCACTCAGCGGATCCATTTCGGTTTTTTCCATCAGTTCTTTCAGTTCTCCCAGGTTTTCAACGATCAGTTCCGGCTTGCATCCCTGAAGGGACTTCAAGCCCTTGAACCCGGTCAAGACGGCGCAACCGGCGATGCCACCATGGTGGGCAGTCTCAATATCATGTTCCATGTCACCGATATACAGGGTTTCTTGTGGGACGATGCCGTGCTCACGGATGACTTGATGAATTATGTTACGCTTATCCCATACTCCCGTGTAGGTCTTTTCAAACGCACCTCCAAAGCCAGATTTTTCCAGGTGCAGATCAAAATGCTTGGGGTGGATGGCACTGAGGACAAAGGTGCGAAGACCCTTTTCTTTACAGAACCCCAGGAAAGCCGCTGCGTGGGGCATGGCTCGAACAGAATGTTGTTCGGCACTGAAGGCTTCGTGAAACCAGCGCTCCAACTGTTCAATGGGTATTTCGGGAACAAATCGCTTGTAGAAGCCTGTAAAAGGTAATTCAAACGCCTCACGAAAAGCCTCCAAGGACAGGGTGGGTACATCTGCCCTTTCAAAGACATGACAGGTTGCCTTCCACACTGCGGGAAGGTCATCCATCAGGGTACCACACCAATCAAATATAATGTTCCTGATCACTTCACTGAACTTAACGAAACCCGCAAGGAAATCAAACGATCGTGTGTCCTTGGCTTATTTGGTTTTCAGGCGTATCAAAAAAGATCAACATGTGCACCAGGAAGATCATGAACAGCACCTTTGGATTGGAATTGACGATTGTATGCCTGCTGATATCGGCAAACGGCTTGTTCGCCATGGCTGAGATGGCCATCATTTCTGCCCGCAAATCAAGATTGAGGCGTTGGGCCAAGGAAGGCAACAAGAGGGCCGTAGTGGCGTTGGACCTTGCGGCATCACCCAATCGATTTCTATCGACGGTTCAATTTGGAATCACTCTCATTGGCATCCTTGCCGGGGCTTTCGGCGGAGCTACCATTGCCCAAACTGTCTCAAGTTGGGTCGAGAATATTCCCCCGCTTGCCCCTCATGCCAACAAGATCGGCTTTGGAATCGTGGTGGCTTGCATCACCCTGAGTTCTCTTATTTTTGGTGAAATCCTACCCAAGCGCCTCGCGCTTGCCCAGGGGGAGCGTATTGCATGCAGGCTCGCACCGGCCATGTACAGGCTCTCGCTGCTTGCTACCCCCTTTGTCAGTTTTGTCGGCTGGGTGATTGAGATTGCCCTCAAAATATTGCATGTGAAAAGCAGTCCTGATACGTCGGTTAACGATGAGGACATTCGTGTCATGGTGGAGCAGGGCTCGCATGCCGGAGTGTTTCACAAGGCGGAAATCGAGCTGGTTTCAGGGGTCATGCGACTGGACGATACGCGTGTGGAAGATATCATGCTGCCCATTGCCCAGATGCTTTGCCTGGAAACCACGGATCGAGGAGAAATCCTGAATGAAAAAATTGCCAAGGCTCAGCGGTCCTACCTTCCCCTTCGCAATGCTGGCGACGGACGTATTCTTGGACTGGTTGCGGTCCGAGATCTCTGGCTGACTTTTGGAGGGCGTGCCTCATCGGAAATTCGCCTTGAGACGATTGCAGCCACACCCCTGTTGGTGCCGGAGTCTGCCCATGCAGTCAAGTTGTTGGAGGCCTTCAAGCGTTCTTCCTGGCATGCGGCCCTTGTAGTCAATGAATATGGAGAAATTAGTGGAATGGTATCGATCCTGGATGTCATGGAGACCATTGCTGGAGATTTCAGCGGGAATCATCATCGTGCCCTGGACGACCCCAGAGTATTGCCTGACGGGACTTGGTTGGCCGGTGGTTTGAGCGATATCCACGCCGTAGCACGTTGTATCGATCCGAAAAATACACTGGCGCTGCCACAGGGTAAATACCACACTCTGGGAGGAATGGTGGTTGCTATGCTAGGCCGCATCCCCGAAGAGGGAGATCGCATTGAGTGGGAAGATTATTGGGTGGAGGTGTTGAACATGGATCGTAATCGAGTTGATAAACTGCGTATTGTCAGACGGGCTGATTCCCCTGCCGGATTGGATGGTCCCGCCAAGTTACCCCCTCACACGCCGCAGTGACTCGCTGAGGAATACGCATGCCAAGTTCATTAAACGCATTCTGCCAAGGCGAGCTGGAGTCTATTCAGGACAAGGGTCTGTTGCGGGGCATTCGACCACTGGAATCTGCCCAAGGTACCACCATTCAACATGGAGGACGGTCACTTTCCAATTTTTCATCGAACGACTATCTCGGCTTGGCGAATCATTCTTTTCTCAGGGAGCGTGCCAGGCAGGCACTCGACATCCATGGTGTTGGATCGGGTGCTTCACCCTTGATTTCAGGAGCTCTTGAGCCCCAGATGGAGTTGCAGGAGGCCATTGCGAAGTTGAAAGATACGGAGGCATCGCTGATCTTCACCTCTGGCTATGCTGCTGCCATGGGGACTTTGCCGGCCCTGTTTGGCAGTAGGGATATTCTTGTGATTGATAAATTATGTCATGCCTGTCTTGTGGACGGTGCGCGTATGAGTGGAGCCAAGATACGTGTATTTCGACACAATGACATGGCAAGCCTTGAGCGCCTTCTCCAGTGGTCCCGGCAAAACATGCAATCTCGATCTCTGGCAGAGCAGGGGAAGATTGGAGTGTTGGGGGAGAGCGTTTACTCCATGGATGGTGACGTGGCACCCCTGAAGTCCATGGCTGCTCTCAAGGAGCGTTATGGGGCCTGGTTGATGATCGATGAGGCACATGCGACTGGGGTGTTTGGTCGCAAGGGGGAAGGGCTCATTCATGCGTTGGGATTATCGGGCAGGATTGAAATCCAGATGGGAACACTGGGTAAAGCCCTTGGCTGTTCGGGGGGGTTTGTAGCAGGCACACGGCAGCTTGTGGATCTTTTGATCAACAAGGCGCGGTCGTTCATCTTCTCAACGGCACCTTCCCCATCGGTCAGTGCCGCCTCGCTTGCAGCCGTTGAAATAATTCAATCGGAGGAGGGATCTTTAATGCGGGAGCAACTTTTTCGTAATATTCAATGCTTTTGGGGGGGCATTCCAGATGCCTGGAAAAACAGGACAACGGAGGGTGGTAACCTGCAAGGCTTGAAGTGCGCGCTCGCGCCAGAGACCCCGATTCTTTCGTGGCATGTTGGGGATGCGCAAACGGCTCTCACTCTCTCAAAGGAGCTTTTGGCATGTGGTTTTTTTGTGCCTGCGATTCGATATCCAACCGTCCCTCGTGGTACGGCAAGACTGAGAATTACCCTGAGCGCGGCTCATACTGAGGCCATGATTGAGTCGTTGATGATCGGGTTGTTGGCCTGTCACGAAAAGTTGATCGTAGGCTCATGATGAAGATGCACACACTCGCCGAAAAGGATCTGCAACACATCTGGCACCCGTTTACCCAGATGAGTGAATGGATGAAGGAGGAGCCGATCGTGATTGTATCAGGTAAAGGCGCTCTACTGACCGATCAGCACGGTCGGCGATATCTTGACGGTAATGCCTCGATCTGGACAAACCTGCATGGCCATGGAAATGCTGTTATCAACCGTGCCATCAAGAAGCAACTCAGCAAAATCAGCCATTCTTCTTCTCTTGGATTAGCCAACGAACCCGCTTCTCTTCTCGCGGAACAATTCGTTAAGGTTGCCAATCCAGCTGCTGTGTATCGTGATCATGCTGAGGGCAAACCGGTCAACCCGCGATTGGAGAAGGTCTTTTTTTCGGATAACGGGTCTACCGCCCTGGAAACGGCCTTGAAGTTGGCCTGCGAGTGTGCCAAGCGTGGCAAGATGGGGGGGGCTCCGCGTTTCCTTTCCCTCGAGAATGCATATCATGGAGATACGGTGGGTGCGGTAAGCCTGGGGCAGGTGGACCTATTTCACCAGGCGTACTCCGACCTTCTATTTCCTACCCAAAAGGTCATGTCTCCCTGTTGTTATCGTTGTCCCTTTAATCGTGCCAAACCTGAGCGTGCGGATGCTCGCACCTATCGTCAGTGCCATTGGGAATGTGTCCAAAAGGTAGGTGATCTTTTCGACCTGGCCCATAAAGATAGAAAACCCTTTACGGGTTTTGTTTTTGAACCCCTTATCCAGGGAGTGGCCGGTATGGTGGCACACCCTGAAGGATGGTTGAGGCGTGTGGCGGCCCTTGCGCGTCAGGCCAAAACGCTGTTGATTGCCGATGAGGTCATGACTGGATTTGGCAGGACTGGGTCTACTTTTGCCTGTCACCAGGAGGGTATACAACCGGATTTTCTCTGCTTGGCCAAGGGCATGACCGGGGGCTATCTTCCCATGGCTGCCACCTTGACTACACGTTCGGTCTTTGATCAGTTTCTTGGATCCTATGAATCCCTCAAAACCTTTTTTCACGGACACAGTTATACCGGGAACCAGCTCGGTGCCTCAGCTTCATTGGCAAGCCTGGGAATCCTGGAGGATCCGGATAACGTGGTAACACGAAAAGCATTGGCAACCGTTCTTGGTCAACAGCTGGACAAGCTTTGGAAATTACCATGGGTGGGTGACATTCGTCGGGTTGGGCTCATTGCTGGGGTTGAGCTGGTGCGTGACTGGAAGTCGCGTGAAGCATGGCCGATGCAAGATCAGGTGGGGATTCGTGTATGCAGGGAGATGGCACGCCTTGGTGTGCTGACACGTCCCATTGGAAATGTCATTGTGCTCATGCCTCCTTATTGCTGCAGCAAATCACAGGTCCGGCGCATGGTCTCGGCGCTGACAACATCTATCAAGAAAGTTTTAGGAGAAGGAAAGCTTTGAACTTTTTCGGAAGAGATCCACATGTGGATCACGGGTTTGAGATGGTTCCTTGCTACACTGGTTTGCTTGTAATTTGTGGATCAACCGGATCATTTCCTGGAGCGTTCCTTGCTCAAGCGGTCCCTGTGTATGCATTTGAAGTACGCCGGTTCTGTCGATCACAAGGACCTGTGTTTTACCTTTCCTTGAGCCGCCAGGTGGGGCTGAAGTGTGTTCCCAGTCGAGAAGAAGTTTGCCTCCATATTGACGCTTGATGAATTTTATGGCCAGCCAACGAAGCGTTTTGGGGACTCCGCTTACATCCGCAACGCCTTGGATTTTCACCAGATCGCCGCATTGATCGGTCAATTCAGAGGACCATTGCTCCGCCTCCTTTGCCCCGGACTTATCGCTGCGTATCAGGACGATGGTTTTTTCCGAGGGAAAGGTGATTTGTCTGATTTTGCCTGATATGTCCTCCAGTTCGAAGGAGACGAATGTATCCAGGGTTGGGGGACTCGCCATCAAACAGGCGGTGCTACATAGCATCGCAAAGATGGTGAAGGTGTTGCATGTATTTAATCGAGTGAACATACGCCACTAGTCGTCTGTAGGACTAAGACCCTCATCAACTTCCTTGTCCGTTTCCTTCTCCGCAGGTTCGCCAAGCCCTGATTGTTGCATGGGGTTTTTATCCTTTTCTGCTTCTGAAAGTTCAAAGTGAGCTTTGGCGATTTCAGGTGGGTAAACATTGTTGCTTGTGTTGCTGTCGGCCGTTTGGACATGTGGATCCAGTCGCAGTGCACGGATCGGTTCACCTGTAATGAGGAGTTTGCTGACCTTGCTGCTGTATCGACGCCAGATTTCCGCGGGATAATGGCGTGTTTCCCTGCTGCCATTAAAGTATTCGATTTCCAGGATAATCGGCATGACCAATCCACCCTTGTTTTCAAAGTCAACCACGTAGAAATGACGTTCCAGTTTGAGTAGATCCCGATCTTCCGAGGCAAGTGCCTCCAGTTTTTCCTGACTTTTTTCCCGATCTTCTTCAAGTACATCCAGGGGCTCGTAGTTGTTGTAAAAATCCACCAACTCCGGAAACTGATCCACCAGCTTTTTGAGATTTCGGTTCCGTAACTCAGAGATGCTGGTGGGTTCAGACTCACGTTCCTGCTTGCGACGCTCGTTGTCAATCACCGGGTCCAGTGTGTCCATCTGATATTCCGTGACTTTGGTGATGGCAAGGTCCACATGATCCGTTGAATAAAACCAGCCTCGCCAGAACCAGTCGAGGTCCACCCCGGAAGCATCCTCGAGAGATCGGAAAAAATCGGCGGGTTGGGGTCGTTTAAACATCCAGCGTTGAGCGTAAGTGCGGAAAGCAAAGTCAAAAAGGTCCCGTCCCAGGATGGTCTCACGAAGGATATTCAGTGCGGTAGCCGGTTTGGCATACGCATTGTTGCCGAATTGAATGAGAGACTCAGAATTGCTCATGATGGGGACTTGGCTCTCAGATGTCATGAATGCAGTGATGTCCCTGGGTTCTCCCCGGCTCGAGGGATAATCCTCTTCCCATTCCTGCTCGGCAAGATACTGCAGGAAGGTATTCAGGCCTTCATCCATCCAGGTCCACTGACGTTCATCACTGTTCACGATCATGGGAAAGTAATTATGACCCACCTCGTGAATGATAACGGAGATAAGTCCGTATTTGGAATGCATCCACTGTTCCCGGCTTTTGGCCCTGCCCCAGTAAGTTCCATCAGGGAGGGGACGTGGGGCATTGAAACAGATCATGGGATACTCCATTCCACCGATGGGTCCATTGACCGAGATGGCCACCGGGTAAGGGTAGTCAAAGGAAAATCTGGAGTAGACCTGCATGGTGTGTACGACTGCATGTGTGGAATATTGACTCCATAACGGTTCCGCCTCATTGGGATAAAACGACATGGCCAGTACCTGCTTATCGCCGGAGAGGTGTCCCATGGCATCCCATATGAATTTACGTGAACTGGCAAACGCGAAGTCCCTTACGTTTTCTGCCTCAAAAATCCAGGTTTTCTTACCACTCGACGTATTGGTCTCGTTGGAGAGAGCTTCTTGCGGCGTGATGATAAAGAGGGGTTTTTCTGAGGACTTGGCTTCTTTCAAGCGGGATCGTTGTTCGGTTGACAAAACTTCGTCCGCATTTTGCAACGTGCCTGTTGCGGCAACAATGTGGTCATCCGGTACGGTGATCGCCACCTTGTAATCTCCAAATTCAAGGGTGAACTCGCCATTTCCTAGATACTGTTTGTGTTGCCACCCACGATCATCGCTGTAGGCGGCCATCCGTGGAAACCACTGTGCCATTTCGTAAATGAAGTTTCCATCCTCCGGAAAGAACTCGTAGCCGCTGCGCGCCCGAATCAGTTTTGCATCGATGATGTTATAGGACCATTCGATTGAAAAAACGGTGGACTTACCCGGTTTCAAGGGGAATGGAAGAT
>JAAZXX010001009.1 GCA_014239995.1 Verrucomicrobiia bacterium | reverse complement strand
AAAACTCCACTTACTAGAAAACCTACTATGAGTCCGCCCAGTCCACCTAACAATAAAAAGCCTCCATACATCTGTCCTATTACCAATCCAATTATTACAGTGACCAGTATAATTGAACCTTGAATGAGGTTATCTTTTGCTCTGACATTCACACCAACGACAGTGTCACTAACTACATTGTAGGTCTCCTTTGCAGTCAGTCCATCCTTGGATTGTGCGTTTGTTTTTGTTGGATGTGGTACGTCTTTCATCTCGCCCAAAGTTCAGTTATTTTGATTATTTATGCAATGTATTTATCAAGCGGCAAAAGCTTTGAAAATGGAGCTTTCGGCGCTAAAAACTAACCAGCTAGCCGCATAAATGTTTCTTTTTTAATTTGGCCTGATTAGGCAGGGAGCTTTCGGCGCGCTGCGATTGTTGTGAGTAGGAGGTGTTTCATTAAAAAATTTTGATAAACAAATAATGTAGATAGCGGCCGAAAATTGCCAGCAAAAGAGAAAGGGATCTACTTCGAGTTTCTCACAAACTTGAAATAGT
>JAAZXX010001008.1 GCA_014239995.1 Verrucomicrobiia bacterium | reverse complement strand
ACTTGGCCGGCGACGGACGCCTGCATCTCATCGTGGCCAGCGGGGGCCTTTACCCTGGCGATTTACAGACTTCGGCCGTTTACCGTCCACGGTCCCCGCTTGGCAATTACTTTGGTCGAGGTTACGAGAACTGGGCCATTTGAAAAGTTAGTCTGGGCACCTACAAAGGACCCAGAAAATGAAAGGCAAGAGATACACGACCGAAGAAAAGATCCGCATCCTCCGGGAAGCGGATGGAACGGGCCGCAAGATCCAGGATGTCTGCCGGGAACGGCAGATCAGCGAACAGACGTTCCATCGTTGGAAGCGTGAGTTCGGGATGTTGGAAGTCAATCAGGCCAAGCAGCTCAAGGAATTGCAGAAGGAAAACGGCCGGCTCAAACGGATGCTCGCCGATGAGCTGTTGGGCAAGGAGCTGTTGAAGGAGGCGCTCGAAAAAAAGTTATGAGCCCCGGGCATAAGCGACAGATCGTGGAGAGGCTTGTGATCGCGGGGCGATGCAGTGGACGGGCCGCGTGCCGTCATTTCGGGCTGCACC
>JAAZXX010001007.1 GCA_014239995.1 Verrucomicrobiia bacterium | reverse complement strand
ATGGAGGAGGTTTTGGCTGTTGAAAAGGGGACATGGCCTCGCCTTTGTTTGGAAATCCGACCCAGGAAACGTAGGCAAGTATGTCGGGTTCCATGGGGAGTGTTTTCTCGAAAATTTCTTTATCCAAACGACCCTCTTCATAAGTCTTTTGAGTGGTAGGTATCGTCATCTCGCGTAGTTTGATGCCACGGAAGCGTGCCATGACACGGGCGAAACCCTCGTAAAACGAATCCAGGGCAGCGACCGGTGCTTCTTTTTCAGGGGGGAAAAGCAGGATGATTTCACCTGTTCGTCGGGTTGTCTGGGCCAGAAATTCGTGGGCCAGAACATAAGCAACAGAGGCTTGCCCTCTGTGTGAGCGCTGCACCTTGCCGGATCCCAGTGATTGAGAGGTCTGCCAGATGGTGAGAGCAAGACAACCGGTGACGCTCAATCCTATTCCCACTTGGCTTGAACGAGGCCATCGGTTCCGGGCATACCAAGCGGCCAGCCCGAGCAACAGGCACCCGGAAAGAAGAATCGTATACACTTAACGGTTTGTTT
>JAAZXX010001006.1 GCA_014239995.1 Verrucomicrobiia bacterium | reverse complement strand
CCGCTTGATTCTGCTAACAATAGCGGTCGTACTGAAATCGTCTCACTACTCCGCAAGCACGGCGGCAAGACGGGTGAAGAATTGAAAGCTGAAGGGAAATGAAACAACTGGTCTAGCCATGCTCGATAAGAACTACATCGGAGTCAAGGTTAAGGATTTGCCGTAGTGGATTTCGGTCGCCGCTAATCTCTCCCTCGGCCACTTGCATCGGATGGCTGTTCGCCCTTACCCGACATGGCGTAGTCCAGCGAGAAGTTGCTTTTGGGGCGTACGAGAAATTCATCGAGCACGGGCGAATAGGTCTGAACTTCAATCGAGTTCTTGTCAGGATGGAACGTCATGATGCGCAAGAAACCGCTTCCGGCCTTGATCTTAGGTATATCCCAATACCAATAGTCCGCCTGAACTTGGTGCACCGTATTTCCATGTTTGCCCTGACTAGTCAACAGATTCTCCATGTCATGCCCTGAAAGGATCAGGAAGATGTTCTTGTGTTGACTGACGAACTTCTCCCAAATTAGTTTTCCGGAGTTCCCCTTGACCC
>JAAZXX010001005.1 GCA_014239995.1 Verrucomicrobiia bacterium | reverse complement strand
AAAAAGGCCGAGGTGATTCAGACTCGCCATTCGGGTTCGGGGCGGTAGCGTGTGGGGGTTCAAGGAACCACCAGTTCCACCAGTCAGCTCCCCCTAAGAAAACCCTCCTCAATCAGGCGGGGTGTCGGTAAGGTTGGGGCCATGAAGCAAACCTTATTGATATTAATGGCTGTGGCGTTGGCGGGGTGCGGGACGGCTCAACTTCAAAAAACATGGAACTCAAGGCTTGGGTGGTACACATTCGAAAATGCGGTTCTGGAATACGGCCCACCAACCAGAAAAGAAGTTTTGCCAAGCGGTGTGATTTCTGCGGTTTGGGCTAAAACTGCTCCCACAAATACGCGCCCTGTTCGTAATCTAGCCACTGGAGAAGTCATGTACTACAATACGACTGGTGGCTCAACAACCCTCACGTGCGCATTTGCGGCAAACGAAGGAGGGCTAATAAGTTGGCGCATAGAATAACCAATATTGCTGTGTCTTATCACAGAAATATGGGTGAAGCTGTGAAAGAATAGTCTTCCGAATTCTATGTCCAACCAGCC
>JAAZXX010001004.1:336-545 GCA_014239995.1 Verrucomicrobiia bacterium | reverse complement strand
CTTAGGGTATACTGCTACTGACATTTATTGCCGCTTTAAGCGGTTACAGGGCTATAATGTACTCCATCCCATGGGTTGGGACGCTTTTGGCCTTCCTGCAGAACAATACGCCATCAAGACGGGTACACATCCCAGGGAAACTACCGAAGAGAATGTTAAAAATTTCAAGCGGCAGATTAAAATGTTGGGATTCTCTTATGAATGGGACA
>JAAZXX010001004.1:0-326 GCA_014239995.1 Verrucomicrobiia bacterium | reverse complement strand
AAATGGACTCAGTGGATCTTTTTACAGCTTTATAATAAAGGATTGGCGTACGAAGCAAAGGTCCCTGTCAACTGGTGTCCTGAATTAAAAGCTGTACTGGCAAACGAAGAAGTTGTTGATGGAAGATCAGAAATAGGCGGACATCCTGTTATTCAGCAGCCCATGCGCCAATGGATGCTGAAAATTACAGATTATGCTGAATCATTATTGGATGGTTTGGATGATTTGGATTGGCCAGAAAGTGTTAAAGACCTGCAACGTAACTGGATTGGAAAATCAGAAGGCGCAAATGTACACTTTAATCTACCATCAATAAATACTAATAT
>JAAZXX010001003.1 GCA_014239995.1 Verrucomicrobiia bacterium | reverse complement strand
AACAAATCTCTAATTGTTATCACTACGAGCCGTTGCGCGGCTTACGAACGCTTCGCGTTCGCTTGATACGCCTTTCGGGCGTCTTGCCTGCATTATAAAATTTTCTAGAATTCAATAATTTAAAGTTATAATATTTATGGGACTATTGACAACAAAAATGTAAGGCGAAATTGTACTGGTCAAAATTTTGATAAAGACAATGGGTCAATAGTATGCAGAACTAAGTTACTCAATTAGTTGGAGCAACAGCACCAAATAAAAGCCTACACAATTTGATTGAAACCCTCAAAACTGATAGGCCAGGACATTTTGACCTTTCTCACAAATTAGTGGAGATATCGCTTAGATCTTAGAACTTCTTCGTCGCAACAATAACATGTTCCACACGTATGCCAGATTTCAAGTCTGTAGCTCTGGCCAGTTCCTCAATCAATTCCGCACAACCAAACAAACAAAAAAAAAAAAAAAATCATTGAGTTTTAATATATAAGATAGATGATGTATCAACTACCCGATGTTGTAGAGAGAGTTGACATACTAGACAC
>JAAZXX010001002.1 GCA_014239995.1 Verrucomicrobiia bacterium | reverse complement strand
GCGGGTGCCACTCGTGAGGTGGAAGCGCGTCTTGAACTCTTTCAGCAGGCCGAAGAAATCCTGATGGCCGAGGCTCCCATTATCCCCATTTACATCTACACGCGGGTTTACCTCCTTGATCCCGGTGTCAAGGGATGGTACCCCACCATCCTGGATCATCATCCCTACAAGCATCTGTATCTGGAGCCAGGCTTGTAGGCAGATAACTCGCATGGTAAGATTTATCCTACGTCGAATCCTCCAGACCATTCCGGTCCTTTGGGCGGTCGCAACGATGACCTTCTTCATGTTGCGCCTGGCCCCGGGTGGGCCTTTTGACGACGAACGACAGGTCAGTCCCGAGGTGATGAAAACCCTTCAGTCCCATTATGGATTGGACAAGCCATTGATGGTCCAATACGTCGACTACCTGAAGAACCTGCTGAAGGGGGACCTCGGGCCTTCGTTCAAATATCCTGGACGAACGGTCAATGAAATTATCCGTGATGCCTTTCCCAAGTCCATGGAGCTGGGATTCTATTCCATGCTGATAGCTCTGGCACTCGG
>JAAZXX010001001.1 GCA_014239995.1 Verrucomicrobiia bacterium | reverse complement strand
GACTCCCGGTGCTTTCGTAATACTTGATTCCACCATCCTCAACCACCGTCCAGTCGGTCGTGCTTGAGTGCACCAGGCTGGAGTGACTGGACTCCGTACCCACCGTGTCACTGTCAAATTCAACGTTCACTACCAATGGTGCGTCCTCACAGTCCTCTGGAGTATCCAGAGGTGGATTCATTTCACTGGCTGGATAAATCACATCATCGATGGCGAGGATATCTCGCTCCGACGGAGTTTCTCCATCATACACCTCATTGAAGGTAATTCTTTTGATCCAGCAGGTGTCATCCTCCAAATCAGGCGCCAGATAGCCCAGGAACTGGATGCCTCCCTCGTTGTGAGGACCCGCAGTGATATCCGCACCACGAACCTGTGTTGATCCATCATTGTGAAGAATCACCACTTCAATAGCACGCTTGTCATCTTCAACACCCATCAAATACATCCCCACGGCAGGAACAGCCGTATCAAACTCAATCGCCAAACCTCCAGTCGCGTTCTCACTGGGCAAGGCTTCCAGAAAATGGTAACCACCGGGAGTGG
>JAAZXX010001000.1 GCA_014239995.1 Verrucomicrobiia bacterium | reverse complement strand
GTTACCCAAAAGCCAAAGCCTGCCGTTAAAAGGTTTTTGTCCGTCACCCAAGGGTGATCCCGTCGATCCTCCCTCATGGGAAGTCCTGATAATATTTTATTGATTCGAACATGTCCGTCCATAACGAGCTTACATTGTCGATAATATTTCCATGCTCATTTATGTAATGGCTTTCAAATAAATTTTTTGGCCCTTTCTAACTTTGTTTATCGTATAAGAGGTATTATTGCTGGTCGAGGTTACGAGAACTGATCCACTTGAAAAGTTAGTCTGGGTCAACAAAAAGGACTCAGACAATAAAAGGAATAAGATACTCTACCGAACAGAAGATCCGCATTCTGCATGAAGCCGAGGGTAGCGGGAAAACAACTCAAGGAACAGCAGCGTGAAAATGCCAGACTCAAGCGTATGCTGGCCGATGAGATGCCTGTGGGGGATGGTTCTGTGTTTTACAGGGTTGTTGAACAGTAAATCGATCATTCCACACGAGATTCACTTATTCAAGTCCGGCAGTTTGTCCTATGCTTGTCGCTTCGTCTCAATATCA